>JBJTPC010000187.1:0-3688 GCA_046074905.1 Gammaproteobacteria bacterium | reverse complement strand
TGGGGTACTTGCCCGACTTCGCCCAATCGAACCGGCCACTGTCGATGACCGCACCGCCGATGGCGATGCCATGGCCGCCGATCCATTTGGTCAGTGAGTGCATCACCAGGTCTGCACCGTGGTCGAAGGGACGGCAGAGGTAGGGCGTCGTGAAGGTGCTGTCCATCAGGAGAGGGACACCGGCGGCATGAGCGATGTCGGCGAGGGCCGGGATATCGATTACCTCGAGCCCCGGATTGCCGATGGTTTCACCGATGAACAGGCGGGTATTCGGGCGCATGGCGGCGCGGAATCCATCCAGATCGCGCGGCTTGACGAAGGTCGTCTGGATGCCGAACCGGGGAAGGGTTTGGGCCAGCAGACTGACGGTGCCGCCGTACAGGGACGCCGATGCCACGATGTGGTCGCCGGCACTGACGATGTTCGCAATGGCGACATGCATGGCCGCCATGCCACTCGCGGTGCAAACGGCGCCGACGCCACCTTCAAGGGCAGCGAGGCGTTCCTCGAGCACGGCCACCGTCGGGTTCTGGATGCGGCTGTAGACGTAGCCGGGGCGCTCCAGATTGAACAGGGCCGCCGCCTGGTCGGTATCCTCGAACACGTAGGAACTGGTCTGGTAGATGGGGACGGCCCTCGCCCCGTGGACCGGGTCGGGGTGTTGCCCCGCATGCAGGCTGAGGGTCTCGAAGCCCGGGGGAGTCGGCGCAGCCATCATCGGCTCCTTGCGGTCGGCGTGGGGGAGGGCGCCGAGCGTCGGAACTCCTCCAAATGATAAGTCGAGAGGCTAGCACAGGGGAGCGCGCGCGGGCTCGCCGCGCTGCGTGCTTGAGAAATTCTCAGCAAAACACCGCAACGGTCAGCGTGGAGCCAATTCCTGCGGACGCTCCCTCGCCGAGGCGAAGCGACTGCGTAGCATTTCCCTGAAGGCAGGGCGCTGTCTGGTCGGGCGCAACGCCGCAGGCCATTCGCTGACCATGCCCGGGAGCGAAGCATCAATCCCGCCCAGCGCGTACGTGCGTAGATACAGTTCGCGGGACATGGCGGTACGATCCGGGTGCTGGGGCAGAGCTCCGGCACTTACCGGCTCCCCCACTATCAACCGCACCGGCTTGCGCGCACGACGCATGTTCTCGCCCAGCAGCAATCCCCAGCGAAGACAGAGACTGACATGACTCGCCATCTGGAACAGCCGGCTGTTTTCGCCGTTGAACCATACCGGAAGCACGGTGCAGCGCGTCCGCTCCAGCAACTGGGCTGCAAACGGATGCCAAGCCACATCCATCGCCGGTTTACGGCCCAGCGGGTCGGGAGACGTGGAGATGCCGCCAGCGGGGAACATGATGAGCACACCGCCGTTCTCGAGTGTCCTTCGCGCTTCCTGACGGGCGGCCGCGTTGGTGCGTTGGGCTCCCCGTGTTCCCGAGTTGTCGAGGGGTATGGCGTGGCTCCCCATCTCGGGCAAGTAACGCCCACCATTCAACAAGATCCGGAAATCCTGCCTGACCTGGCTGATCAGCCAGCACAGCAGCAGACCGTCGATGATACCGAAGGGATGATTGGCCACCACGAGCAGGGAGCCCTCGCGGGGAATGCGCTCGATGGTATCGACATCCAGTGCCGGAGTGATGCCGAGGAGTTGTACGCCATCTGTCCACAGGGAGGTTGGGTCCGCGCGCTGGGAACGATAGCGATCATAGCGGCGCTGCAGACGGGCCTGGCCGGACACATGTTCCAGTACCCGAATCAGCGCACGCCGGGTCCAGGGCAAGGAACTATCCGACATCGTGTAACGGGTACTTTCACGCATTTCCCGAGCGTGGATTCACTGTGCTACGGGAAGATGACGATATCGTGTCAGTTCTTGATCAGGCGCTGGAGTTCGAGGAAGGGCACCAGTCGATCGCGCCATTGGCGATAACCGGCCGCATTCGGGTGCAGCCCATCATCGAAGTAGCGCGCTACCTGACGACCATCAGCATCGACGAAGGCGCTGTACAAGTCCAGCCAGAGCACGTGGTCACGCAGTGGCGCGGTCGCGGTCGCTTGCTGCAGACGGGCGTTGACGGGACGGACCACTTCCGCGTTTTTCCGCTCGTCCTGGGTCGGGAGCAGTGACTGGAGGATGATCCGGGCCCGCGGGCGATGCCGACGCAACGCATCGACGACTGCGTGGATTCCCGCAGTAACGCTCTCGATCACGGGTGGCTCGGGTGCCCAGGTGTTGTTGATGCCCACCATCAGGAGAATGAACTCCGGTTGGAGTTCCGGGGGGTCGAGATGGCCGAGCCCTCCCGCGGCCACCGGCAGCAGGCGATAAAGCAGGTGTTCGAGGCGATCACCGGAGATGCCGATGTTCAGCGCGAAGTTGGCGTTGCCGGGTTCCGCGAAGGATTCATTCCAGACGGAGCGCCCGAACTTCTGACCCGTGACCCAGGGATTGTCGTCAAGGAGCCAGAAGTCGGTGATTGAATCCCCGATGAACAGCAGTCGTACCTGGCGCAGTTCCTGCGGACGGGCCAGCGCCGCACCAATCTCCTGCTGCCGCTGCTGCCAGTATTCCACCCGCGGTCGCGGCTGGGTTGCGACGAAGGCATTCGCGGCATCGGCCGCGGGGGAGGGGAGAGGCAGCCATGCGAGCAAGACAACCGCGAGCAGTTTTCTCATCCGCGAACCTCCCGCTTGGCACGCCCCGGTGGGCGAAATCCGTGTGACGGCGAACTGTCCGGATTCAGCCCGGACGGTAGTCTGCCCCTCGGCCGGGATGAACGCCCCCCGGCGGAAGGACCGATGAAAACCTATCTGATCCTGGTGGCGGATCGCGCCACCGCCGCAGTCTATCGTTACCGCTTTCCCGACGGTGCCCCCGAAGTGGTTGCCGAAATCGACAATCCGGTCGGTCGTGGTCATGAGCGGGACTACAGCAGTTCCCGTCCCGGCCGGACTTCATTCCCGGGAGGCGGGCTGCATGCGTTCGAGGACCATGAGACCCGCCGGGAGCATGAAACACGCGCCTATGTCCACAGGGTGGCGGCCATGCTCGAACACGTACGTGCCGGGGAGGTCGGTGCCCAGGTCATCGTCGCAGCGGCTCCTCCCTTGCTGGGCATGCTGCGTCAGCACCTCTACCTTCCGCGGCAGCCCGCCGTGATGGAGTGGCCACATAACCTCGCCAATCTCCCCGGCCCTGACCTCGAGCGTCGATTGCGCGAGGTGTGTACCGAACATTGAGGCGGGTCAGTTTCGCAGGAAGGGGTTGACGACGGTGGCGACCGCCGCCGGGTCTTCCCAATACGGGTTGTGACCGAGATTGCCGAACACATGCACGTCGGCCTTCGGCAAGCCCTTCATCAGGGAGCAGCGTTCCTTCGCGCCCATGAGATTGTCGAGGGCCCCGAACACCAGCAGCGTGGGCGCGGTGATTCGCGGCAGGGTGGCCTGCAGGTCGCGGTTGCCCAGTCCCTGGTCCAGGATGGTCAGCCACACGTGCACCGGGATTCCTGCAGCGTCACGGCGCATGCGCCGCAGGAAGTCCTCATCCACCGGTGCGGTCGACGTGTACCAGTCGATCATGAACTTCGACTCCGGGTCGATCGGATCCTGCAGCTCGCGGATGGCGCTGCGGAAATCGAATGCGGCCTCGCCGCCACCGCCACTGGTGCACTCCGGATGGCTGCCACCCGTGGAG
>JBJTPC010000186.1:0-8965 GCA_046074905.1 Gammaproteobacteria bacterium | reverse complement strand
CCTGATGCACGCCATCGCGCATGAACTGCAATCCCGCCAACCGCACCTGCGCGTTCTCTACCTTTCTGCCGAACAGTTCATGTATCGCTTCGTGCAGGCGCTGCGCGAACGGCAGATCATGGACTTCAAGGAAATCTTCCGGTCCGTCGATGTGCTGATGGTGGATGACGTGCAATTCATCGCCGGCAAGGATTCCACCCAAGAGGAATTCTTCCACACCTTCAACGCGCTGCTGGAAGGACAGCAGCAGGTCATCCTCACCTGCGATCGCTACCCCAAGGAAGTGAATGGACTCGAGGAGCGCTTGAAGAGCCGGTTCGGCTGGGGCCTCACGGTGGCCATCGAACCACCGGAACTCGAAACCTGCGTCGCCATCCTGATGAGCAAGGCGCAGCAGGCACGCGTGGAGTTGCCGGAGGAGGTCGCTTTCTTCATCGCCAAGCGCATCCGCAGCAACGTTCGCGAACTCGAGGGGGCCTTGCGCCGGGTGGTCGCCAACTCCCAGTTCACGGGCCGGCCGATCACCGTCGAGTTTACCCGCGAGGCCTTGCGGGACCTGCTGGCGCTGCAGGAAAAACTGGTGACAGTGGAGAACATCCAGAAGACGGTGGCGGATTACTTCAAGATTCGCGTGGCGGACTTGCTGAGCCAGCGTCGCAGCCGCAGCATTGCGCGCCCGCGCCAGGTGGCGATGTCACTGGCAAAGGAGTTGACCAACCATTCCCTTCCGGAAATCGGCGATGCGTTCGGCGGTCGGGATCACACCACGGTCCTGCATGCCTGCAAGCGCATGAAGGAATTGCGGGAATCGGACCGCCGGGTGGCAGACGACTTCCAGAACCTGTTGCGCACGCTGACGGGCTGAGTTCCGATGCAGGTGCCAAACACGCCGCAGGCTGTGGATAACCGGTGCAGAAGGCTGTGGAAACGCTGGGGCTTGCTTGTGGAGTTGGTACGTCGCGACGGACGGTGGCAAGATAGCCGGGGATTCATCCACAATCCGTCCACAGCTTGCGGACCGGTCCCGAGCCGGTTCTCCAAGGTGTTGTGAGTGGGTCAAGTAATTGATTGGGTTGCGATTATTCCATTCATCCACGGATTTTCGCGACCTAATAACAACAACAACTTCTTGTCTTCTTCAAGGGATCAAGACCTAAGAATGAAGAGGGGAGTGGGTCTGGACACATGAAGGTGGCACGATGAAGTTTTCCGCGGAGCGCGAACAAATCCTGGGGCCCCTCCAGTCCGTCATGGGCGTGGTGGAGCGTCGGCAGACCATGCCCATCCTGGCGAACGTGCTGGTGGTGGTCAGGGACGGCACTTTCTCCGTGACGGCCACCGACCTGGAGGTCGAGCTGGTCGCCCGAGGTGGAGTGAAGGTCGACCGCGAGGGCGAGATCACGGTGCCGGGACGCAAGTTCCTCGACATCGTCAAGGCGCTCCCCACCGGACTTCCTGTCACCGTGGAACTCAAAGGCGAGAAGGTGGAAGTGAAGTGCGGTCGCAGCCGCTTCACCCTGTCTTCGTTGCCGGCGACGGAGTACCCGACCGTCGAGGAAATCAATGCCACCCAGACGCTGGAGCTGGCCCAGGCAGACCTGAAGCGCCTGCTGGAAAAATGCAGTTTCAGCATGGCCCACCAGGACGTCCGCTATTACCTCAACGGCCTGCTCCTCGAAACGGACGGTCGGATGGTGCGGACGGTTGCCACGGACGGACATCGCCTGGCGTTGTGCGAGCTGGAGTTGGCCAAGCCGGCGTCGACGGGTGGTCTGCAGCAAGTCATCGTCCCCCGCAAAGGCGTGCTGGAACTCGCGCGGTTGATCGGCAACGACGGGGAAGTGCTCGTGCAGGTGGGCGCCAACCACATCCGGGTGCAGATCGGTGATATCCGGTTCACCTCCAAGCTGATCGATGGGCGCTTCCCTGAGTACAGTCGCGTGATTCCGGCCAGCCCGAAGCACGTCGTGCGCTCGGGACGGGACGAGCTCCGCGGCGCACTGCAGCGCATGGCCATCCTCTCCAACGAGAAGTATCGCGGTATTCGCCTGGCACTCGGCGCCAATCTCCTCACCTTGCAGGCCCACAATCCGGAACAGGAAGAGGCCGAGGAGGAACTCGAGGTGGCGTTCTCGGGTGACGCGTTCGAGGTCGGCTTCAACGTCAATTATCTTCTGGATGCGCTGGCCGCCATCGACGGCGCGGAGGTCGAGCTCGGGTTGACGGACGCCAACTCCAGCTGCCTGGTGCGTTCGCCGGGGTCGACCGCACAGCGCTACGTGGTGATGCCGATGCGGCTTTGAGCCGCGTCGGTTTCATTCCGTTCCGGGACGGCAATGACGGGCGGCATGGCAGGAACAGGCTGAGCCATGCCGCTGACCAACCTGCAGTTGGAGAGATTCCGCTGCATCACCGAAGCCCGTCTGGACTTCGACAGCCGCTACAACCTGATCGTTGGCGCCAATGCGTCCGGCAAGACCAGCCTGCTCGAGGCGGTCTATTTCCTGGGTCGCGGACGTTCCTTTCGGACCCGTCGGCTGGAACGAATCATCCAGCAAGGTGCCGGGGACTTTCTGGCCGTGGGCAAGGTGGTCAATCCACCGATTGCCACCCTGCTCGGACTACGGGGCACACGTGGCTCGACCGAGATTCGGGTGGGCGGAACCAGCGCGTCCAGTGCGGCCGAGCTGGCCATGCATTTTCCTCCCCAGGTGATCGACCCCGACGTCCATAAGCTTCTCGAGGAAGGACCGACGCGGCGGCGACGATTCCTCGATTGGGGAGTGTTCCACGTGGAACCTTTTTTCATGGACGCCTGGCAGCGGTATCACCGGGCCTTGCGCCAGCGCACTGCCGCCCTGCGCACCAGCACTTCGGGCAACAGCGAATCGCTGGCGGCCTGGGATACGGAGCTGGCCACGGCCGGCGAATTGCTGGCAGAGCGGCGTCGCAAGTATCTGGAACTGCTCGCGCCTTTCCTGGAGGACATCGGGCGGCGCCTGCTGCAAATGGACGTCGAACTCGTTTACCAGCGCGGATGGTCCGCCGGCTTGTCCTATGTCGAGGCATTGCGCGAGGGACTGGAGCGTGATCAGCGTTACGGACTGACCCATTCCGGTCCGCATCGCGCCGACCTCGGCATCCGGGTGGGTGGCATAGCCGCCAAGGAGCGGGTGTCCCGAGGCCAACAAAAGTTGCTGGCAGCAGGATTGATTCTCGCGCAGGTGGCGTTGCAGGAGGCCTACACGCCGGGGCGAACCGCGCTGCTGCTCGACGATCCTGCGGCCGAACTGGATCCGGAGAACCTCGAGCGTCTCGTGGCCGTTGTCCGCACCTTGCCGGTACAGTTGTTCGTCACCTCGCTGCGCCAGGACCTTCCCGGATTCGGGACACCGGGTGCGATGTTCCACGTGGAACGTGGCACCGTGCAGCGCGCCTGAATCCCACGTTCCGCCACCGGAATCGACGATGCACCACCCTCATGAATGGAACACCCCGGGCCGATGCCTCGAGGCGATCTCCTGATTTGGCTCCCCGGCGAAATGCTTTGAGGCAACATGATGTCTTCCACCCGATTGACCAAGCCGCAAAGGACCCCCATCGTGCTGCGCAAGCCGCTTGTTTCGACCACGTTGCTGGGAGCCGCCCTCCTGGCTCTCGCCATGCCCACCCCGACGACGCTGGCGGCCGGGTCTTCGCCGAAAGCCGCGCGAACCGACTCGCTTGTGGCCGCCGGTGGTACCGAGCAGGACCCCACGCTGCCGGTGGAGGTGGAGAGCACGGGACGCCGGTCCCTGTCGGAGTCATCCGACGGCTGGTACGCCCGTTACCTTCGTGCCCCGCAGACCGTTGCCTGCCTCGGGCAGAGCGATGCCCAGTGCCGCGAGCAACGCCTGGAAGTCACCAGCGAGTCCAAGGGGGACCTCGTCTGCAAGACCTTGATGCCCCTGCCGGATGGAACGAACGAGGAGCGCCGCACTTTGGTGCCCCCCGGCCGCACCAAAGCGGTGGCGGAGGCCTTCCTGCCCTCAGATCAGACACTCAAATTGCGCACCTTCAGTTGCGAGGCCCTGCCTTCGCCACCACCGCCCAATCCGGCACCGCCAAGCGGTTGCCGACCGGAAATCATCGCCGGCCCGTCGGTGGACGCCTTCTACCCCGACCTGTCGCGCCGTCTGCAAGAGGAGGGGCCGGTCGCGGTCTATTTCCGGCTGGAGCAGGAAGAGGGTCCTGCCACCCATATTCGCGTGGGTCAGAGCAGTCTGTCCGCCCAATTGGATGAGGCTGCCATGCTCTACATTGCCAACCAAACCTTCCGGGTCAGTTGCCCGAAGCACGAGTTCCGGCTGCGGGTGCGATTCCGTCTGCAGGACGAGGCGAAGGCACCGTGATCGATCTCCACTACTGGCCCACGCCCAACGGCTGGAAGATTTCCATCGCCCTCGAGGAGATGGAACTGCCCTATCGGACGGTTCCCGTGAACATCGGGGCAGGAGACCAATTCAAACCCGAGTTCCTGCGGATTGCTCCCAACAATCGGATGCCGGCCATCGTGGACCATGCGCCAAGCGACGGGGGAGAACCGGTCTCCGTGTTCGAATCTGGCGCTATCCTCGTCTATCTTGCGGACAAAAGCGGTAAATTCATGCCGAAAGAACTCCGTGGCAAAGTCCTTGTCACGCAGTGGTTGATGTGGCAGATGGGAGGTCTGGGTCCCATGTTCGGCCAGGACGGGCACTTCAAGCTGTATGCGCCGGAAAAACTGCCTTACGCGATCGATCGCTATGATCGTGAGTGCCGTCGACTGCTTGGCGTGATGGACGGACAGCTGCAGCGCACCGGTGACTGTCTTGCCGGCGAGTATTCCATCGCCGACATGGCCGTCTGGCCCTGGCTGGTCACGGCCAAGCGCCGCGGAATCGATCTGGCCGGCTACCCCGCGGTCCAGAACTGGTTTGCCCGACTGCGTGCCCGGCCTGCGGTCCAGCGCGGCATGGCGCTGCTGCAGGACCTGCGCAACAACGCTGCGGTGGATGACGCGAAGGCGCGGGAAGTGCTCTTCGGCATCAAGCCGGCCTGAGACCCCTGTCATGTCACGACCGGCGCTCGAGTTCTTTTTCGACCTCTCCAGTCCCTGGACCTATCTCGCGTTCTGCAATGTGCACGCGGTGGTGCAGAGAACCGATGCCGAATTGCGCCTGCGCCCGATCCTCGTCGGCGGTGTATTCAATGCCGTCAATCCCGGGGTTTATGCCGCGCGGCAGAATCCCGACGACCGTCGTTTGCGGCAGGCCTTTCGGGTGCTGCACGACTGGGCGGAGTGGAGCGGGGTAACGCTGCGCTTTCCGTCGCGATGGCACCCCGCCCGCAGCGTGTTGGCCATGCGCATGGCCGCTGCGCTCGAGGATGATTCTTCCGTCCTGCTGGCCTTCGCACGCGAGGCGTTTGCGGCGTACTTCGTGCGCGAGGAGAATCTTGATGCGCCGGAGGTGCTGGCGGCCGTGGCCGAAGCGGTGGGACTCGACGGTGCAACCCTGCTGTTGCAGGCGCAGACCGAGCCCGTGAAAGCCCGGCTGCGGGCCAATACCGACGAGTTGATTGCCCGGGGGGGCTTCGGCTCTCCTTCCATGTTCGTGGGCGACAAGCTCTTCTTCGGTAACGACCAACTGCCCGTGGTCGAGCAGGAACTGCGCCGCTGGGTTCGCCAGCGGCCCGCAATTGAATAGAAAAAACATTTGATATTCAATTCTTGAGGGGTGATTGGGTGGCACCTGTCCCGGCCCAGGACTCCAGCAACCGGCGCAGCAGGCGATGCAGGGGCACCCCGGACTTGGCCGCTTCCAGCCGGTAGAACTCCGCAGCCTCGCGCCCGAGCGTGCAGGCCACCTGGAGGCAGTCCTCATGCGGCACGAGGTCCCGCGGGGGAGGGAGTTCGTCCCGCACCGCGCGCAATCGACCCTGCGGTTCATCCGCCGAGACTGTTCTGCGCTTCATAGAACTGCCTGCCCTTCTTCCAATACCCGGCCGAGAGCAGGGTGGTCTTGCCGTCCAGATGGTGGTAGCGGACGGTGAGCACCAGCCCACCCACTCGCCCGAGGCAGAATCGTCGCGGTGCCTGCGCCGCGGCTGCCGAGTCCTCGACCAGTACCCGGCGATGGTCGAAGAATGCCCACTGTGCATCGTCGAACGACACCCCGTGCTGGCGCTGGTTCGCCGCGTCCCGGTCGGCTTCCCACTCGAATGTTCCGGTTCCCATGTCGGCCCTCCTGGCCTGGCTTTGCCGTCGGGTCCATCCTCGGACAAACTGCGCCTCGAGGACCGAGCGGTAACTGGCGATAGCGCATGAAATGCGCGCCGTTACGGCTATAGTCATGCCCTTTCCCGCAATCCTGCTCAGGAATCCCCATGGTCGCTGCCACCCACCGCCGCATCGTTCTTGCCCGCCGTCCGGTCGGCATGCCTACGCCGGACTGCTTCCGCATGGAAGACGGCCCCTTGCCGGTGGCGGGCCCGGGGCAGGTGCTGCTGGAGACGCTCTACTTGTCCCTCGATCCCTACATGCGTGGCCGCATGAGTGATGGTCCCTCCTATGCCGAGCCGGTCGCGGTCGGCGGCGTGATGGTGGGCGGCACCGTCAACCGCGTCATCGCTTCCGCAGTCCCGGGCTTCGCCGCGGGGGACATCGTGCTGGGCAATGTCGGCTGGCAGTCCCATGCGCTGGTGGGACCGGACACTGCCGCGCTCGCGGCGCTGGTCAAGCTGGATCCCGCCCTGGCGCCGCCGTCGTGGTCGCTCGGCGTGCTGGGCATGCCCGGTCTGACGGCTTACGTCGGCCTGCTGGACCTCGGGCAGCCGCAGGCCGGGGATACCGTGGTCGTTGCCTCGGCGACGGGACCGGTCGGCGCGACGGTGGGGCAGATTGCCAAGTTGAAGGGCTGCCGGGTGGTCGGCATCGCCGGCGGTGCCGAGAAGTGCGATTTCGCAGTCGGGGAATTGGGCTTCGATGCCTGTCTCGATCACCACCGCGAGGATCTCGGCAAGGCCCTGAAGGAAGCCTGTCCCCGGGGTATCGATGTCTACTTCGAAAACGTCGGCGGCAAGGTGCTGCAGGCCGTGGTCCCGTTGTTGAATGTCGGCGCCCGCGTACCCGTGTGCGGTGTCATCGCCTGGTACAACCTCACCCAGCTCCCCGACGGTCCCGATCAGACACCCGTCCTGATGCGCAACATCCTGACCAAGCGCCTCAAGGTCCAGGGCTTCATCGTTTCCGACCACTACGATCGGCTTGGCGCGTTCCACCGCGACATGGCGGGGTGGGTGCGCTCGGGTCAGGTGAAGTATCGCGAGGACCTGAAATCCGGGTTGGAAGAGGCACCGACGGCCTTCCTTGGCCTGTTGCAGGGCGGGAATTTCGGCAAGGTGGTGGTGAAGGTTGGTGACTGAATCCTCCTGCCGCCCCGCATCACTCGCCCTGAAGTTGCAGGGTGTTGCCAAGACGGTCGCCGGCAGTTCTCACCTTCATCCGCTGGACCTGGACATCGTTCCGGGCCAGATGAACGTCCTGCTCGGTGCCACCCTCGCCGGCAAGACCAGCCTGTTGCGCCTGCTCGCCGGCCTGGATCCGCCGACCGCCGGGTGCATCACGGAAATCCGCGGTGAACACACGCGCGACGTGACCGGTCTGCCGGTTCGCGAGCGGGACCTGGCCATGGTCTACCAGCAGTTCATCAACTATCCCTCGCTGACGGTGCGCGAGAACATCGCTTCGCCCTTGCGCCTGCGAGGCCTCCGCGGCGCACCGCTGGAACAGCGCGTGGCAGCGACTGCCGATGCCTTGCGTCTTACCGCCTTCCTCGACCGCCGACCCGCGGAGTTGTCGGGCGGACAGCAGCAACGGGTCGCACTGGCGCGCGCGCTTGCCAAGGACGCGGGGCTGTTGCTGCTGGACGAGCCCCTGGTCAACCTCGACTACAAGCTCCGCGAGGAACTGCGCGTCGAATTGCTGCAACTCCTGCGGGAGCGCGCCACCACCGTCGTCTATGCCACTACCGAGCCGCAGGAAGCGCTGCAGTTGGGCGGTCAACTGGTGGTGATGGCCGCCGGGCGCGTGGTGCAAGCGGGCCCGACCCTCGAGGTGTTCCGGCAACCCGCCTCTCTTGCCGCGGCGCGTGCCTTCAGTGATCCGCCGCTGAACGTGATTCCTGCGCGGTTCGACGCCGGGCGCGGCTTGGCCTTGTTGCCCGGGGGCCTGGAAGCCGCGCTGGTGCCCGCCGCCGTGACCGCCCTGCGTGCCGCCGCAGCCGCCGAGTTCCTGCTGGCGCTGCGTCCCCATCAGTTGCATGCCACTCCGGACGGATGCCGCCACCTCGCGTTGCAGGGCACCGTGGAGCTGGCGGAGATTGCCGGCTCCGATACTTATCTGCATCTTCGCGCGGCCGGTACGAGCATCGTCGCCCAGTGGCGCGGGATCCATCCCATGCCCCTTGGCGCCACGGCGCATCTGTTCCTCGACCCACGCGAGTTTCTGGGCTTCACCCTCGACGGCGAGACGCTTTTCGTGCCCGCCGCGACACCAGGGGGAGGCGGCTGATGGCACGCATCGATCTGGTGGAGGTGGGTCACGCTTACGCGAACCATGCCGATGGTTCGCCGCGCTGGGCGTTGCGCCCAATGACGATGCACTGGCGCGATGCCGGTGCCTATGCGCTGCTGGGCCCTTCCGGATGTGGCAAGAGCACGCTGTTGAACCTGATGTCGGGCCTGCTGCAGCCCACGCAGGGTCGCCTGCTGTTCGATGGCCGCGACGTGACCGCGCTCGGCCCGCGCGAGCGCAACATCGCGCAGGTGTTCCAGTTCCCGGTGCTGTACGACACGATGACCGTGTTCGACAATCTTGCCTTTCCGTTGCGCAACCGCGGCTGGAAACCAGCCGCGGTACGAACGCGCGTCGGCGAGGTGGCGGAAC
>JBJTPC010000185.1:0-6487 GCA_046074905.1 Gammaproteobacteria bacterium | reverse complement strand
CGCGAGGTCTTCTGCGGCACCGGCGGTCATGCCCATGTGGCGGGCCAACCCTGGGTGGTGATGCTGCATGGCGCTGGCCTGAACCACACGGTCTGGGCTTCCCAGAGCCGTTGGTTGGCTTTCCGTCGACGCAACGTGCTGGCCGTCGATCTGCCGGGCCATGGCCAGTCGGCAGGACCCCCGCTCGGCGACATGGGTGCGATGGCGGACTGGGTGTTGGCCCTCCTCGACGAGGTCGGTGCGGAGCGCGCCGCACTGGTCGGTCATTCGATGGGCAGTCTGGTGGCACTCGAGGCGGCCGCGCGCGCACCCGCCCGGATCGAGTCGCTGGTCCTCATCGGCACCGCCGCTTCCATGCCGGTCCACCCGGACATGCTGGCTGCCGCTGCCGCGAATCATCACGACGCCATCGACATGGTCAATCTATGGGGTCATGGCCAACGCGCGGGAATCGGGGGCAGTGCTGCCCCGGGGACCTGGATGACGGGAATGGGCAATGCCTTGCTCGAGGCGGCGGCGCCCGGCGTGTTGCACAATGATCTTGCGGCCTGCAACGCCTATGTCGCGGCTCTGGAAACGGCCGCGAAAGTCACCTCGCCGACCACCATCGTGGCCGGCGAGTGGGACCAGATGACGCCCTTGCGAAGTGCGCGGACGCTGGCCACCGCACTCGCCGACTGCCGTCTGCAGGTGTGCCGCAAGGCGGGGCACATGCTGATGGCGGAACGCCCGGACGAGGTCATCGAGGCGCTGCGTCCCCTCGCGAACTGAGGAATCCGGCTGGCAACAAGCCGCGCTGCTCGTACTCGCGGAGCTTCTCGCGGGTATCGGCGATGTCGAGGGTACGCAAGGTCAACTGCCCGATGCGATCCTCGGGACCGAAAGCAGAGGCCCCCTTCTCCATCGTCAGGCGCTCGGGGTGGTAGGTCAGGTTCGGGCTGCGGGTATCGAGGATCGAGTAATCGTTGCCGCGCCGCAGCTCGAGCGTCACCTCGCCGGTGACCGCCGAGGCCACCCAGCGTTGCGCGGCTTCGCGCAGCATCAGCGCCTGGGGGTCGAACCAGCGACCCTGGTAGAGGAGCTTGCCGAGGCGTCGGCCATTCGAGCGGTACTGCTCGAGGGTGTCCTCGTTGTGGATGCCGGTGAGCAAGCGCTCGTAGGCGACATGCAACAGTGCCATGCCCGGCGCCTCGTAGATGCCGCGACTCTTGGCCTCGATGACACGGTTTTCGATCTGGTCGGACATGCCGAGGCCATGTCTACCGCCGATCGCATTCGCCTCGAGAAACAAGGCGACAGCATCGGGATAATGCCGACCGTTGATGGCCACCGGGACGCCAGCCTCGAACTGCACGCTCACCGTCTCCGCCGGTACGGGCACTTCCTCGCGCCAGAACGGGACTCCCATGATGGGTTCGACGATGCGGATACCGCGATCGAGGAACTCGAGATCCTTGGCTTCATGCGTGGCACCGAGCAGGTTCGAGTCCGTCGAATAGGCTTTCTCCACGCCCATGCGGTAGTCGAATCCCGCCCGCTGCAGGTACTCCGCCATTTCGCGGCGACCACCCAGTTGTTCGATGAAGGCGGCATCAAGCCACGGCTTATAGATGCGCAATGCCGGGTTGGTCAGCAACCCGTAACGATGGAAGCGCTCGATGTCATTGCCCTTGAAGGTACTGCCGTCACCCCAGATGTCGACGCCATCCTCACGCATGGCCATCACCAGCATCGTGCCGGTCACCGCCCGTCCGAGCGGGGTGGTATTGAAGTAGGTGGCGCCGGCCGTGGTGACGTGGAACGCACCGCTCTGCAGCGCAGCCAGGCCCTCGGCCACCAGTTGCGCCCGGCAATCCACCAGGCGCGCTGCCTCGGCGCCATAGGCAAGCGCACGACGCGGGATGTCCGCATAGTCGGGCTCGTCAGGCTGCCCGAGGTTGGCGGTATAGGCGCACGGAACGGCACCGCGGGCCCGCATCCAGTGGAGCGCTGCGCTGGTATCCAGACCCCCGGAGAAAGCGATCCCGACGCGTTCGCCGACGGGGAGAGACTTCAGGATGTTGCTCATGCGCCAAGCTTAGAACATCCGCAAGGCCGGTGTATTGATCAGGTGGAGCGACCGTGAAAACTACCGTCGAGGTAGTACCATCGATCCCCCTCGCGGCGGAAACGACTCAACTCGTGCAAGCGATGGGCCCGTCCACCCAGCGAGGACCGTGCCACGAATTCCACCTCTGCCGTATCGAGGGAGAGGACCCGGTGGCGTCGCACCTCCAGGCCCAACCATTTCGTTGCCGGGTCCCAGTCCAGGGTGGAGGGACGGGTATCGGGGTGCCAGGTGGCGAGGAGATAGGCAATCTCGCGGCAAGCGAATGCGGCGTAGCGGGAGCGCATCAGGACCTCGGCGTCTGCGGCCGGGCATCCGACCGGATCCGCGAGATGGGGGCCGCAGCAGTCCCCGAGGGACCGTCGCCGTCGGCGAGCGTCGAGGCGACCACAAGGACAGGGCAAGGTTGCGGACGGCATGGCCCAGTCTAAACCCTCGATTGCGACGCCGACAGGGACACTCCGGTGGCGGAGGGACCGCCCGGCATGTTCTATTACCCGGATGCTTCGCCGCCTGCTCACCGCACTCGTCCTCTGGTCACTGGTCGCCGGGCCTGCCCATGGATCCATCCGCATCGACGGGGTTCCCGATGACCCGGAGTGGACCCACGCCAGACACATCACGGACTTCAAGGTGGTGCAGCCACTGACCCGGGGAGAAAGCCGGCACCCCATGGAAGCATGGCTGCTTCCGACCGCGGAAGGCCTGGCAGTGGCGTTTCGCAGTCGCCAGTTGGCAGACGTCCCCCGCTCCCGGCAACGAACCCAGCGTGACCAGTTCGGGGCGGTGGACCGGGTCAACCTCGTGGTGGACTACAACGCCGACGGGGCCACCGGCTACAACTTCACGCTGACCCTCGGGCAGGGGGTGATGGACGCCGTCGTCTCCAACGAGAACGTCTTTCGCCAGGACTGGGACGGGGACTGGGAGCATGCCATCGCGGAGGATGCGACGGGCTGGTCGGCGGAAATGCTGATTCCCTGGCATGTCGCCCCGATGAAGCAGGCGGCGAACGGTACCCGCACCCTCGGCGTCTACCTTGATCGGGTCATCGCTGCCACCGGCGAGCGCGTGGCCTGGCCCGCAGTGAGTTACTACGACCCACGCTACCTCTCCGCACTGGCACGGGTGGAGATTCCCGACTACTCCCAGTCATTGCTGGCAATCACTCCCTACGTGGTCAGCACCACGCGACTGAAGGGCGGCGGAACCGCGACCGATGCCGGGGCCGATTTGCTGTGGAAGCCGAGTGGATCCTTCCAGGTGACTGCGACCCTGAATCCGGATTTCGGGCAGATCGAGAGTGACGAACTGGTGGTCAACTTCGACGCCATCGAGACTTTCTACAGCGACAAGCGTCCGTTCTTCACCGAAAACCAGGGATTGTTCGACGTGCCGTTCGGCCAGCAGAAAAGCGGACTGGTCTACACGCGCCGAGTGGGTGGAACAGCGGACGATGGCAGCGGTCCCGCCGACGTACTCGCGGCAGTCAAGCTCAATGGCAGTCTCGGCGGAACCAGTTATGGTCTCCTCGCGAGCACCGAGCGGGGCCCGGGAGGACGCGATTTCCTGGCTTTCCGCGGTCTGCATGACATCGGTGCCCATGATTTCGGGGTGCTCGCCACACAAGTGCAGTCGAGCTATCTGGACCGGACCGCCACGGTAATCGAGTTGGATCACCGCTGGCAGCCGACCGCCCGGTTCTCGACCGTCACCCAATGGGTCGCCTCGTTGGTCGATGCACGCGGTGTGCGACAACGGGACGGGGGCTTCCAGTTCCGGCTGGATCACGAACTGAATCCGCGCTGGCGCCAGAACCTTTTCATCCTGCACGCCGGCGAAAACCTGGAGCTGAACGACTTCGGCTATCTCGACCGCAACGGCATCAACTACGTTCGCTACGAGATGCGGCGCCGAGTGACGCAACTTCCGGAATCCTCCGGCTATCGGGCGCATGACTGGTCATATGTGGCCTCCTCCCGCCACGACATGCATGGCAACACGCTGTTCAATGCGCTCCAACTGTCTCGCATGTCGGATACGCGGGGGGGTGGCATGGAGTACGCCGCGCTGACCGCCCTGTCGAAGGGTCTCGATGACCGCATCTCCCGCGGCAATGGTGCGCTGCGCGTACCCGGACGACTGCTTTTCGACTTCGTCCGGAACTGGCCGCCGCAGGGGCGATGGAGCTATTCCGCCGAGATCCATGCCGGCCAGACCGGGCTCGAGCGGCTTGGATCCACGGCCGTGGAGGCCTTCCTCCAGCCGACTTACCATGTCAACGACGCTTTGCGCTTCAATCTCGGCGTGCGGGGAGTCGTCAAGCCGGATTGGCTGCTATGGCGAGGGGGAACCGCGCTTGCCAGCTATCACAGTCGGCAACTCGGCCTCGTCGCCGGCGCCCAATGGGCCGCCGGAACCCGCCACGAACTGCGCGTGAAGCTGGAGAGCATCGCCTTGGACGCCGAGGGCCGCCAAGCTTGGACACTGCAGCCGGATGGAAGCGTGGTTGGGCAAGCCGCGCGGCCGACCCGCTTCTCGCTGCAGAATCTCGGCATCCAACTTCGCTATCGATACGAACTCGCGCCACTCTCCTACCTGTATGTGGTCTACAGCCGCGGCGGACTCCAAGTGGCCGAGACCCATCAGGACCGCCTCGGCTCGCTGCTGTCCTCGGCGCTGCGCCTGCGGGATTCGGAGCAAATCCTCGTCAAGTTCAACTATCGATTCCAGACGTGATTGCCGCGACACCCCATTCATTCCAACCCAGCACCCGCGGCGCCTGCGGCAGATAGCCACGTTCCACCGTAAGCGGAGCGAAACCTGCCCCCTGAATGACGCCTGTCACCGGGCGAGTCAGATGGCATCCCCCGGCGAGTGGCTTCCACAGCGGCTCCAGCAGTTGCTGCCAGCGCGCAATGCCGGGGTCAGGTGACAATCCGTGCTCCGCAAAGAGCAGGCTCCCGGTTGGGCGCAACACCCGATGGATCTCCCCGAGGACGCGGGCAGGCGCCTGCACGGAGCAGAGCGTGTAGGTGCAGACCACGGAGTCGAAGCTGTGGTTCGCAAAGGGCAGACTTTCCGCCGCATCCGGCAGTAGGCGCAAGCGGAGCCGGGGATACTCCCTCGCCCGCTTTTCGGCCATCCTGCGTAACTCCGCCGAGGGCTCCACTGCAGTCAGGCCCATGACGGTCGAGGTGTCATAGAACGGCAGGTTGTGGCCGCTACCGATGCCGATCTCCAGCACTTCGCCACGGGCCAGCGGTACAACGGCCGCCCGCTTGGCAGCCACTTCCCTTTGTCCGCAGGCGCAATCAATCAGTCGCGGAACCACCCAGCGTTCATAAAGCGAGCGCATCTGCATCCACCGCCGCCAACATACCGGCTCTTTTAGTAACATCCCCGGTCATGCAGGGCAATCGCAAGTTTCGGCCAGACGCACACGCCAACCCACCGCTCCGACTCGCCGTGTGGTCCGGTCCACGCAACCTGTCCACGGCTTTGATGCGTTCTTTCGGCAGTCGTGCCGACACGCTGGTGGTGGATGAACCCTTTTATGCGCACTACCTGCTGGCGACCGGCCTCGATCACCCCGGTCGCGCAGAAGTCATCGGGTCGCAGCCGAACGATTGGCGCGAGGTTGCGGCGAGCCTGCATGCGCCGATGCCGCCGGGCATCACCGTGCACTACCAGAAGCACATGGCGCATCACCTGCTTCCGGAGATGGGCCGCGAGTGGCTCGAGGGACTCACCCACGCTTTCCTGATTCGCGACCCGGGTGACATGCTCCGGTCTCTGGACCAGAAACTCCAGACCATCCGGATCGAGGATACCGGCCTGCCCCAGCAGGTGGAGATCTTCGAGCGGATGCGACTTGCCGCAGGCATCGCGCCACCGGTGATTGATGCGGACGACCTGCTCGACAATCCCCCGGGAGTCCTCGAGGCCTTCTGTCACCGCATCGGACTCGACTTTGACCAGGCGATGCTGCGCTGGTCGCCAGGACTGCGTTCGACGGACGGCGTCTGGGCAAAGTACTGGTACGAATCCGTGGCCGCCTCCACGGGTTTCTCGCGCTGGGAGAGAAAACGTACGCCTCTGCCGCCTCATCTGGCGCGACTGGAGACAGAGGCGCGTGAACTGCATGCCCGACTTCACCCCTACCGCGCCCGTGCCTGAAGGATTCCCCATGCTGCAGAGATTCAACGAAGCGAACCGCCATCTGCTGGTCAATATCAATGGGCGGTTGGTACACCGGGATGAAGCGGGAATCTCGCCCTTCGACTCCGTCGTGCAGGCCGGCGATGCCGTATGGGAGGGCTTGCGCCTCTATCACGGGCGTATCTTCAGCCTCGACGAGCACCTGGAGCGACTGCGCCG
>JBJTPC010000184.1:0-3036 GCA_046074905.1 Gammaproteobacteria bacterium | reverse complement strand
CCCGCCGCGGGAGGCTTCAGGGCATCCGGAGGCGGCCACCGCCGCCTAGACCACCCCCATCCAGGCCACCGCCGCCCAGACCGCCGAGTCCCCCCATGCCGCCCATGCCACCCCCCTGACCGGGGATGACGAGCGACGAGGCGGCTTCACGACGCATCTGAGCGATTTCTTCCATGGTTCGTTCGATTCCGGCCTTCGCAGCTTCGGTGAAGGCGGCGGTGGCGTCTGCCAGCGTGGGTCCCGGCAGTTCGAACCCCACCGGCAGGGCACCCATCGGGGTCATGACGCTGATCTGGCCGCTGAACTCGATCTCGCGCGCCGGATCACGCTCGCCGGACGGCAGGACCGGCGTCAGCACACGGATGGTACCGATACGCCGGTCGGTGTAGGTGTCCTCGCGGTAGAGGTCATCGGCACTGAAGGTGGGTTCGCGCGCGGTGCGCTCGGGGGAGTCGGACATCGGGGGCCTCTACGGGCGTGGAACGAACGCCTCTAGGATACCGCAGTCAGTCGTTTTGCCACGCGCTCCGCCCGCGGCACCGTGCGCCAGGCAGCACCCGCCACGCGCACTGTCCACGAGAGCCAGACCACGTCTGCCAAACGGCACCACTCGGCGAATTCCTCGAGTCCGGGGGTCAGCCCGCCGGCGACCGCATAGGCTCCCAGCAGTTCGCGGCGGTGGAGTGGCGCGAGATCGTGGTAGCTGGCGAATACCGCGAGGTCATGGCACGGCGGTCCGGCACCGGCATACTCGAAATCCACCGCGCGGACGGTGCCGTCACGACCCCGCAGCAGGTTGGCGGCGTGCAGGTCCGAGTGGACCAGTGCAGGCTCCGCCGCCAGCAGGGGCAGCGCTGGCGAGAGCCGGCCGAGCACATCACCCAGGTGTCGTCCGAGCTCGCGTTGTCCCGGGTCGCGTGCCCCGTGCAATGGCGCCACCAACTGCCGTGCCGCGACCAGTGGATCCAGCGGCGGGAGTCCACGAGGTGCTGGCAGCGCGTGCAGGCGTGCGGCCCAACCCCCCAGGGCGGCGAGGTCGCGCCGTGCGCCGCGCCAGGTCCATGGACGAGACGGCCACCAGTCGCTCAGCAGGATGCCACGGTCGAGATCCACATGGACGAGCGCCGGGGCCAGGCCAGCCGCGGCTGCGGCCGCATGTGCCACGGCCTCTGCTCCCAGCCGGGCGCCGAGGGTCTCGCTGCCCCGGCCGGCGAAGCGGACGAACCAGTAGCGGGTCTCGGTGTCGACGCGTCCGCTGATGCGCGCCCGCAAATTGACCGCGCCGCCCGGAATCGCCGTCCAGCGCAGGTCACGCACGGCCCGCAGGACTTCGGGCCGGTCATCGGCAGCGAGCCAGGCGGTCAACTCCGCTGCGCGTGGGTGTGTCTCGATCACCGCCGACTTCCTGTGCCATGGCCGTGGGACCTGATGCCGCCGAAGATACCCTCAGCCCGCCAGGCGCCGCCACTCGCGCCAGCCGAGCAAGGCAAGAGCTGCATAAGCGACGTACAGCATCGCCGTGGGGCCCATCGCCGCGTCCCGGTAGAGCCAGGCCGTGGCGAGATTCGTCACCACCCACCACGTCCAGTTGTCGATGAAGCGGCGAGCGGCCAGCACCGTGGCCACCAGTCCGCCTGCGGTCGTGATGGCCTCGAGCCACGGCTGTGGCGAACCGGTACGCAGCAGCAGTTGATGCCCGAGTAGTGCGAGCATTCCCAGCGCGACAAGCGCCACCACGTGGCCCGACCCACCGAGTCGTGCCACCGTGAAGGAATCCGGCGCATCACGGTCTCCTTGCCATTGCCACCAGCCGAACACTGCCAGCACCGTGTAGAGACCTTGCAGGGCCGATTGCAGCAGCAGGCCGGCGTGGGCGGCGAGGACGAGATAGGCCAGCGTCGAGAGCCCTCCCGCGATCCAGCAACTGCGTCGCCGGCCGATGGCCAGCAGCACGTAGGCAAGCCCGGTGAGGACCGCGAGTCCCTCGAGCGCCGCGAGCCACGTGAAGGACCCCGTGGGCACCATGTTCAGAAGCGCCAGCGCAGGGTAATGCCTGCTTCGCGCGGATCGCCCGCCTGCGTGTAGAGCTTTTCCGCGAAGTCAGGGGGCTCGTTGCCGAACGAGAAGCCACGGATGGCGTAGTGGCGGTCGAGCGCGTTGCGCATGTAGAGGCCGGCCTCGAGCCGCTCCCCGCGCCAACCTGCCTGCAAGCCGACGAGCGCGTAGGGCCGCGAGCGATATCGCTCCGGCACATTGCCGAAATAGAACGCATCCATGCCGGTGACATCGAGACGCGCATGGAATCCCCGGGTGTTTTCCCATTGGAGATGGGTGGCGAACTGCCAGCGCGGTGCATGGGGCGCATCGCGGGTGGGCAAGACATCGCCATCGCGGACCACGCCCGAGACACTGGCGCGCAGCAAGCCCAGCGAGGCGCCGGCCTCGAAGCCGGGCAGGGGCCGCCAGCGCAGGCTCGCCTCGAGTCCGCGGTTGCGACCACGCGCGGCATTGTCGGTGAAGAACACGAAGGTGTTGGGGTCACCGGCCACGAGTTGCTCGTTGGTACGCACCTGCAGGTGCTGCCGGCGCAGGTCGAAGAGAATCACCTCACCCCGCCACTTGCCGTCCGCGGTGGCGTGACGCCAGCCCAGCTCGAGACCATGCACGCTCTCCGGCCCGAACTGACGCAGTCGTGCGGGCAGTTGCGGGCTCGGGTTCACGCCGCCTGCCTTGAAACCGCGCGATACGCCGATCCAGACCGTGCCATTGTCCATGGGACGCGACAAGGTGAAGTGTCCCCCCATCTGCGTGTCCGTGGGCGAAAGCGTGGTGTCGACCGCCAGGAAATCGGCGGCCCGCCGCTCGCGGCGCAGCCCGAGGCTGGCCTGCCAGCCGGCGGTCAGCGCGGCGTCCACCTGACCGAACAGCGCGGTGGTGTTCGCGCGGTAGCGGCTGGTGCCGAGGAAATCGCTGGTGAAAACGTCCGGATAAGCCGGATCGACATAGGTGCCGCCGCTACGCTCGACGATGTCTTCG
>JBJTPC010000183.1:0-8897 GCA_046074905.1 Gammaproteobacteria bacterium | reverse complement strand
TGGCCGATGCCACGGATGAAGACGTTGGCATTGCTGCTGGAGCCACGGCCCTGGACCAGCGTGAGGTTGGGCACCGCACCGGCGATCCCGTCGATCCGGTCCGCCTGGAGGTTTGCCAGCGCCTCGGCACCGAAGGCCGAGACGGCAACGGGAACCTCCTGGAGGTTTTCGCTGGTACGGCGGGCCGTGACTGTGACTTCCTCGATGCCCTCGGCGACTCCCGCGGGCGCGTGCGTCGCGAGAAGGGCAGTGATGGCGGTGGCCAGCACGCGGCCATGGAGTGGTTGGTTCATGCGGAGGTCCCCTGATGGTTCGCGGATGGCGGCCACACTACCCCCCGTCACTCCGCAGCGCACCGCGACTTTCGTACTATGGCGGTGTCGCGGCGTCGCTGCAGACTGGCGGCGCGCGTGTTTGCGCGCTTCGTGCAGTTGACGGGGGGCAGGGTGCTCAGCATTCTTGGTTTGTTTGCGGGTTTGGGCCTGCTGGTCTGGTTGACCCTGCGTGGCACGGAACTGCTGGTTGCCGCACCGCTGTGCGCGTTGCTGGTGGCGTTGGCATCCGCACATCCGGTGATCCCGGAGCTCGCGGGTAGTGCCACCGGTCCGGCCTTCACCACCGCTTACCTGGAGGGTTTTTCCGGCTTCATCCAAAGCTGGTTCTTCACGTTCCTGCTCGGTGCGCTGTTCGGCAAGATGATGGAAGCCACGGGTGCCGCCGCTGCCGTGGCACACGCCATTGTCCAGCGACTGGGATCGCGCCATGCGCTCCTCGCCGTGGTGCTGGCCTGCGCGGTGCTCACCTACGGCGGCGTCTCGCTGTTCGTGGTGGCTTTCGGCATGTATCCGGTAGCGCTGGCCCTGTTCCGCGGCGCCGACCTGCCGCGCCGCTTCATTCCCGCTGCGCTCGCCTTCGGCTCCGTTACTTTCACGATGACCAGTGCGGGCTCCCCGGAGATCCAGAACCTGATTCCCACCCGCTACCTCGGCACGAACCTCTATGCAGGCTGGCAGGTCAGCCTGGTGGTGGCGCTCGCGATGTTGCTGCTCGGCCAGTGGTGGCTCGGCGCCATGGTTCGGCGTGCCCGAGCGGCCGGGGAGGGGTTCGTGGCCCGCGAAGATGATCCCGTCGCACGCGCTGTCACCAGTCTGCCCGCAACCGGGGTCGCCTGCGTGCCCCTGGCGGTGGTTCTGGTGACCTCCTTCCTCTGGCACGACGTGTTGCGGGAGAGCGTGCTCGTGGTGGCCCTGTCGGCCGGGACCGTGGTTGCCGTGGTGCTGATGTGGCGGCAATTGCAGGCACTCCCGGAGGCGCTTTCGGCCGGGGCGCTGGGTGCACTGCTGGCCGTGGCCAATACCGCTGCCGTGGTCGGCTTCGGCTCGGTGGCCAAGGGAACCGCCGGGTTCACTGCGGCCGTCGCTTTCATGACGTCGCTGCCGGGCTCGCCGTTGCTTGGTGCGGCCATCGCCGTCAGTGTCATCGCCGGACTGACTGGTTCGGCGAGCGGCGGTCAGGCCATCGCCCTCCCGCTGCTCGCACCCCACTATCTCGGACTCGGCGTCGATCCGAACGCCTTGCATCGCGTGGTGGCGATTTCCTCCGGTGGACTCGATTCGCTGCCTCACAACGGTTACGTGGTGACGGTGACACGCGCCGTCTGCCGGGAGGCCTACGCCGGCTCCTATCCGGCAGTGGCCGCCCTGACGGTGGTCGTACCGGTGGCCGGTACGGCGCTGGCCATCCTCCTGTTTTCCCTGGGCTAGCGCCGGTCCGGCGATCGCGCGCTAGAGTGTGCCGATGACCGAGACGGCTCTCCTGCTGGCACTGCTGGCGCTCGCTTACGGCGGCTTGCTGTTCGCCATCGCCTGGCTGGGGGACCGATTCGCGGCGCAGGGTCGCTTTCCGTTCCCGCGCCCCTGGGTATACAGCCTCTCGCTGGCGGTCTACTGCACCAGCTGGGCCTTCTACGGCACGGTCGGACAGTCGGCCACCCTGGGCTGGTGGTTTCCACCCACCTATGTCGGCACCCTGCTGCTGTTCGTGTTCGGCCTGCCTTTCCTGCGCAAGGTGATTGGCATCAGCAGCAGGCATCGAATCACCTCCATCGCCGATTTCATCGGTGCGCGCTTCGGTCGCGACCGCACCGTCGCGACCTTGGTATCCCTGATAGCGCTGGTGGCACTGGTGCCATACGTCGCGCTGCAGTTGAAAGCGATCGACTTGAGTTTCGCGGCGCTGGCGGGAGGTCTCGGGAGCGGCGGCGCAGCCACTCCGGACAGCGGGCTGGTGGTCACCCTGGTGCTGGCATTGTTCGCCTCGTTGTTCGGTGCCCGCCAGGTCGATGCCACCGAACATCATCCGGGCATGATGCTGGCGCTTGCCTTCGAATCCCTGATCAAGCTGGTCGTCTTTCTCGCCGTCGGCTTGTTCGCGACTTTTGTGCTCTTCGATGGACCGTTCGACCTCGCCGCGCGGGTCGCCGCACAGCCCGAAGTGGTGGCAAGGCGCGAGGCGGGTTCGGGTACCGGACACTATGCGGCGCTGGTGGTACTCGGTTTCTTCGCGATTTTCTGCCTGCCTCGCCAGTTCCATGTCGCCGTGGTCGAAAACTCCGGCCCGCGCGATCTGGCGACGGCGCGCTGGGCATTCCCGCTCTATCTCGTCGCCATCAGCCTGTTCATCCTGCCGGTGGCGAACGCGGGGCTCGCCTTCTTTCCCCCGGGACAGGTCGCTCCCGATCTGTTCGTGCTTGCCGTGCCACTGGGCGCGGGCCAGGACCTCCTCGCGGTACTCGCATTCCTCGGCGGCCTCTCGGCGGCTACTGGAATGGTGATCGTGGCGTCCGTCGCCCTGGCGACGATGATCTCCAACGAGATGGTGTTGCCGCTGCTGTTGCGGGCGGGCCGGCACCCGGTACCGGCGGGAACACGCCCGCCCGATCGGACACGCACCGTGTTGCTCGCCCGACGCAGCGTGATTTTCGTGCTTTTGCTGGTGGCCTGGGCTTACTACCGCATGATTGCCGGTGATGGTGCCCTCGCCCAGATTGGCGAGATATCCATGGCGGCGGTGGCGTTGTTCGGGCCGGTGATGCTGGCGGGCGTGTACTGGCGCAGTGCCACCCGGGTGGGTGCGCTGGCGGCACTGGGTAGCGGATTTGCGGTCTGGGGATGGACACTGCTGGTGCCGACACTCGCCATGGCGGGCCTGGTACCGAGCGCATGGCTGGCAACGGGTCCGGGTGACCTTGCGTGGTTACGGCCCACGGCACTTTTCGGCTGGCTGGACTGGAACCCGCTGGCGCATGGCCTGGCCTGGAGCCTGGCCGTCAGCACGGGTGCGCTGGTGCTGGTCTCGCTGCTGACGCGGCGCAGCCTGGTCGAGCGTATCCAGGCCGCGGCTTTCGTCGACGCGGTCGATTCGGGTGGTGCGGAGCAGTACCGCGGTCTGACCGGGGCGCTGACCGTTCACGAGTTGCGGGTGCTTGCGGCACAGTTCGTCGGTCCGCAGCGCGCATCCGAGCATTTCAGTCGACTGGGTGCTGCAGGCCTGCCGGGGGGCAGCCCGGCGACGGCGGAGCAGCTCGACAGCGTGCAGACGCTGCTTGGCTCGGTCATCGGTGCTGCTTCGGCGCGCCGCGTGATGGACGCTGCGCTCTCCGGCGGGGGATTGCCCATCGAGGATGTGGTGTCGTTGGTAGGCAGCGCCTCGCAGGCGCTCGAATTCGGTCGTGAGCAGCTCCTCGCCACCCTCGAGAATCTCACCATCGGCGTCAGCGTCGTCGATGCGGATTTGCGGCTGGTCGCCTGGAACCGCGCCTACGTGGCCCTCTATGCACTGCCTCCGGACCTGTTGCGCGTCGGGCGTCCGGTGGCGGATGTACTGTGGCATACCGCCTTGCGGGGTGACATGGGTCAGGGCGACCCCCGCGAACTCGTCGAGCGGCGCCTCGCGCATCTGCGGCGGCGCACTCCTTACGTGTTCGAACGCCTGCGACCCGAGGGTCGTGTCCTCGAAATCCGCGGCAACCCGATGCCGGGCGGGGGCTTCGTCACCACCTACACCGATATCACCGACTTCAAGCAGACCGCCGCGGCACTGCTCGAGGTCAACGAGCGTCTCGAGGCGCGGGTGGCGCAACGCACGGCTGCCCTGTCGGCGGTCAACAGCCAGCTGCAGGAAGCGAAAGCCGCAGCGGAGTCCGCCAACCTCTCGAAGACCCGCTTCCTTGCAGCAGCCAGTCATGATCTGCTCCAGCCGCTGCACGCAGCCGGGCTCTTCTCGAGCGCCCTGCAGCAGCAGTTGTCCACGGCACCGAGTGCCCAGCGCCTGGCCGCCGATCTCGAACAATGTCTGCGTGCCGCCGAAGGCGTGCTGACGGACTTGCTGGACATCTCGCGGCTGGACGCAGGCGTGATCGAGGTTCAATCCGGACGTCATGCCGCAGAGGAGTTCCTCGCGGCGATCGATGCGGAGTTTCGACTCGACGCCGCTGCACGCGGCGTCCATCTCCGCCTGCGGCACTGTTCCGCGTGGGTGGAGACGGATGCCCGACTGCTGCGAAGGGTCCTGCAAAACCTGGTGGGAAATGCCTTGCGCTACACGGCAGCGCGTTCCGTGCAGCCAGGGCGTGAACGGGCTGTCCTGGTGGGCTGTCGACACCGCCGCGACCACTTGCGGTTCGAGGTGTGGGATACGGGAATCGGTATTGCCACCGAGCATCTCGACAGCATTTTCGAGGAGTTTTTCCGGGCGCCGAGTGCGGATCGCCCGCCGGTCGAGGCCAGTCGCGGCTTCGGTCTCGGTCTCGCCATCGTGCAGCGCATTGCCAAACGACTGGGCGTGAGGGTGACGGTGCGCTCGGAAGTCGGGAGGGGTAGTGTCTTCCTGGTCGAGGTGCCGTTGGCGGAGGCCAATCTGCCAGGCGCTGCGGCAACGAGTGCCGAAGTGATTGCCGAACCGGCATTGACCGGGCTGCCGGTGCTGGTGCTCGAGAACGACGCCGAAGTCCTGCGCGGGATGGAAGCGCTGCTGGGCAGTTGGGGATGTGTGGTCCGCTCGGGAGCCACGCTGGACGCCGCGCTACCCGTCGATGACGGATGGTGGCCCGCCGTGGCGGTCGTCGATTACCACCTGGACGGTGGCATCACGGGCCTGGACGAAATCGACCGACTGCTCGGCCGCCTCGGCAATCGCTCCCTCCCCGCGGTGGTGGTGGTTTCCGCGGATGCCGGGCCGGGAATTCGCGAGCGCGTGGCGGCAGCCGGTGCCCGCTGGTTGCCGAAGCCGGTCAAGCCACTGGCCCTCCGCAGTCTGCTGCGGGGGGCCAGTCAGGCCGGGCGGATCAGCGCTGCTGCAGTTCCTTGAGCAGGGCCGTGGCACCGTAGACCTTTTCCAGGGCCTCCTTCATCGCCGCCGTGTGCACCGAGACCGTCCGGTTCATCCGCGGGTCGTAACCGAAGGCTCCGGCAATGCTGTGAATGTTGCCGTCGAACGCCAGGCCGATCACCTCACCCTTGGCGTTCAGCACCGGGCTCCCGCTGTTGCCGCCGATGATGTCGTTGGTGCTGGAAAAGTTGTACGGCGTCTCGAGATCGAGCCGGTCCTTCGCAGCCAGCCAGCGTGCCGGCAAGGCGAAGGGCCGCTCGCCCGTATGGCGCTCGAAAGCACGGCCGAAGCGCGTGAACGGCAACACCGGCCGGCCCTGCTCTTCCCAGCCCTGCACCGCACCGTAGGACAGGCGCAGGGTGAAAGTGGCATCCGGGTAGGTGCCCGTGCCGAGCACCGCGAAGCGGGCCTTGGCGATGCGCTCGGCGGCGGCCGCGCTCGGTGCCTCCACTTCGTCCTCGTAGCGCTTGCGGATGGCGCGCGCGGCACCATCGAGTTCGCGGGCCAGGACGATGAGCGGATCGGTCGAGGCGGCAATCGCCGGCTGCCCGCCTTCATAGAGCGCGAGACGTGCCTTGGGGTCGCTGAGGCTGGTGCCGGCCAGCAGACGGCTGGCCAGTTGGTCCGGCGACTCGCGGCCCAGCACCTGCTGGATCAGCGCATGGTCGGGGCCAAGCAATTCGCGCGCGCGTTCCAGCCCGAACACCAGGCGGAGCCGCTCCAGCTCGGTCTCGATGGGCGAGGCGGCCGCGACTGCGGCGGCTACCGCCGGCAGGCGGGCCTCGGTGTACTCACGCAGGCGTTCACCATTGGGCTTGGCACGCTCCGCAGTCACCCGGACCAGGCGCCTCGCATGACCGAACAGCTGGCTGCCGCCGAAGATCGCGCTGCCCTCGAGATGGCTGTAATCAAGGTAAAGGTTACGGTAGGCGGCATTGGCCGCCGCGTTGGTGGCCCAGGGATCGCCCAACTCGGCCGCCAGCGCGGGATTGGCGGCGACCGCGCCACGCAGCCTGGTTTCCTCGTCGCGCTTGGCCTGCAGGAAGCGTTCGTCGAGCAGGGCATCGTTCTGCTTGCGCCGGACCTTGATGCCGTTCTCGAGCGAGAGGAGAGGTTCCTCGGCGATACGCGCCTGTTCCGGACCCTGCTTGGCGAACTGGATGTAGCGACCGCGAAGTTCCTGGCTGCGGAACAGTCCGAGCGGCAGGGTCAGTTCCCGCTGGAGCAGGAGATCCGAGACCGTCAGCAGGCGCTGCGTGGTTCCCGGATGACCGACCACGAATACCGGTGCGCCCTCGGGAGCGCCCTTGAAATCGATGCGCAACGCATCGGGCGTGCTCGCCGGCTTGCCGTTCTCGTAGGCCCGCAGCAGGGCCATGTCGAGGCACCAGCGCGGGAACTGGAAATTGTCGACGTCACCACCGTATTGGGCGGCGGCGATTTCCGGTGCGAAGGCCAGGCGGACATCCGTGTAGCGCTTGTATTGGTAGAGCCAGTATTGGCCCCCCTGGTAGAGGCGTACCGTCTCGCACTTGCGCGGGCCCTTGGCCGGGTCCGCCGCCGCAGCCGCCTCGCAAGCGGCCTCGAGCTGGGTCAGTCGCTGCTTGCGGGCCGTGTTCGCCTCCGCCGCCCCGACGCCGGCCGTCGCCGCCTGTACTTCCGCCGTGACATCCTGCAGGTCGACCAGCACCGAGAGCGTCATGCCGGCACAGGCCAGTTCCTCCTCGCGCTTGCCGGAGACGAAGCCATTGGCGTAGAGGTCGCTGGCCGGCGTCGAGTGCTGCGTCAGGCAGCTCTCGATGCAGTGGTGGTTGGTCAGCACGAGACCCTGGCGCGAGACCAGCGAAGCGCTGCAGCCGCCGTCGATCCGCACCGCACCGAGACGGACGCGGCGCAGCCAGGCGTCATCCAGTTCGACCCCGTAGCCTGCCTTCACCTGTGCCCGCGGCGGGTTGTCGAAGGTCCACATGCCCTCGTCAGCCGCGGCCGGGACGATGGCGAGGGAGAGCAGGGCGCTGACGGCCGCGATGACTGGCCGGAGGGGCTGGGCAGGCATTGGACGGTTCATGGGAATCCTGTAAGGGTCGGGTGCCCGGAGTGGTCACCTCGGTGGCCGGGGATGCTATCGTTCCGGCGCCCGTGCCGCCACTGGAGATGGACTTGTCGGTCCAACTGCACAACCCGGAGACCAGCCTGTCCGCCGCGCTGGAGTCCACCCTGAACGCGCTGCCCGTCGACGGGCATACCTCGCTACGTCAATTGCTGGAACAGATCGGCGAGCAGGGCCTGCTCCTGTTCGTGGTCGTGCTCTGCATCCCTTTCCTGTTCCCGGTCGGGCCACCCGGCATCAGTACGGCCTTCGGGCTGGTGATCCTGCTCGTCGGCTGGGGGGTGGCCCGCAATCGGGTGCCTTGGCTGCCCGACCGCCTGCTGGATCGTCCCTTGTCGGCCGCACGGTCCGGCCGGTGCTTGTCAAGGGCCGCGACGTCTGCCGGCGCCTCGAGCGCGTCGTCCGTCCCCGCTGGCTGCAAGTCACGGCCGGTGAGCGCGTGAATGTGCTGCATGGGTCCGCGCTGGTCTTCGCCGCCCTGGTGCTGATGGCGCCGCTGCCTTTTGTCCCGTTTTCCAACACGCTTCCCGGGGGTGCCATCCTGCTGCTCGCGCTCGGCATGGCGGAACGCGACGGTCTGCTGGTGACTGCCGGCTATGGGGTGCTGTTGTTCGCGACCCTCTACGTCGGCGGCATGCTCTCCGGCATCGTCTGGGCGGCGCTCAGTCTTTGGCAGTCCCAGGTCGGTTGATGCTCCGCGTCCTGCTGGCCGACGACCATCCCCTGTTCCGCGCCGCGCTGCGCCAGGCCATCACGCAGGTGGCCGCGGAAACGACCTTCGCCGAGGCCGATCATGATGCGGCGGTTCGCCAGTCGATGGAATCCTGCGGGGACTTCGACCTTGTCCTGCTCGACCTGCGCATGCCTGGCAGTGACGGATTCGCGACGTTGGACTGGTTGCGTCGGCAGTATCCGGCAACGGCCGTGGTCATCATCTCCGCCACCGAGGATGCGGGCGTCATTGCCCGCGCGCGCGCGTCTGGTGCGGCGGGGTTCTGTCCGAAGTCCTTGCCTCTCGAGGCGTTGGTGGCGGCGCTGCGGGCGGTGGTCGTCGATTGCGCGGAATGGTTTCCGGCAGCCGGTTCCGGCCTCCCGGCACACGGCCCCGGCAACCCCCTGAGTGAGCGCTTCGCCAGTCTCACCCGGCAGCAGTTCCGCGTGGTCGAGTTGCTCGCGGTGGGCAAGCGCAACAAGCAGATTGCCGCCGAACTGGGTATCTCCGAGCAGACCACCAAGGCGCATGTGTCGGCCGCCATGGTCAAGCTGGGAGCTCGCAATCGCACCCAGATCACCTTGCTGTTCCATGAATGGCGCAACGCCACCGCCTGAAGCGTCGGTGACGGCCCACTGCGTACATCTGCGGATGCGGTTGCGGTGGCGCGCCGGTCACGCTTGCCGC
>JBJTPC010000182.1:0-3431 GCA_046074905.1 Gammaproteobacteria bacterium | reverse complement strand
ACCTGGACGACGACATCCCGTTCTGATTCCCCCAACGACCCGGCGGCGGAACCTGCGGGGGCCGCCGCAACGCGCGCTCATTCCTGGCGGTGGATGACACCGCCTTTCATCACGAACGAAACCCGCTCTGCCGCCGAGATGTCCTTCAGGACATCGCCCGGCACCGCGATGACGTCGGCGAGCTTCCCTGGCGTCAGGCTGCCGAGGTCCTGTGCGCGACCGATGGCCTCCGCACCGGTGAGAGTTGCGGCGCGCAAGGCCTCGGCCGGGCTCATGCCGTGGCGCACCATCACCGCCAACTGGCGCGCATTCCAGCCATGCGGATAGATCCCGGCGTCGGTGCCCATCGTCAAGCGCACGCCCAGTTGGACTGCGCGACGGAAGTTTTCGCGCTGGCGGTCGGCCACCTCCAGGTCCTTGCGCATGCTTTCCTCGGAAACACCATTGCGGCGGCCCTCCGCCTGGGTGTAGTCCGTGTTGAAAATATCCATGGACAGCGTGGCGCCGCGTTCGCGGGCCAATTTCAGGCCCTCCTCGTCGATGAGGCTTGCATGCTCGATGGTGTCGGCGCCCGCCTTCAGCGCGACCTTGATGCCTTCCGCGCCATGCGCATGCACCGCGACCCGGCGACCATGCATGTGCGCTTCGTCGACCAGCGCGTTGGCCTCTTCCTGCGTGAACTGCTGCATGCCGGGACGGGTCCCCTTCGAGAACACGCCGCCCGTGCCGCAGTACTTGATCACGTCAGCGCCGTACTTGACGTTGCGGCGGACCGCGATGCGCACCCCGTCCGTGCCGTTCGCGACTCCTTCGGCCTGGTACGCCATCTCGGGCGACAGCAGGTTGTTGTCGCAATGACCGCCGAGGATGCCGATGGAGGGACCCGAGGCCAGGATGCGCGGCCCGATCACATCACCCGCTTCGATGGCGTCGCGCAGGGCAATGTCGGTGTAGGGCGGCGATCCCACGTCGCGGACGGTGGTCACGCCGGCGAGCAGCGTCTGTCGCGCATGCCGCGCGCCGACCAGCACGGATCGCGGAAAGGACAGCGCGAAGCGCTGGTAGCGAGGCGTGGTCGGATCGCTCATCAGGTGCGTGTGGGTATCGATCAATCCAGGCAGCAGGGTCCGGTCGCCCAGCTCGACGATCCGCGCTCCCTCGGGCACCGCCGTGGTGGCTGCCGGACCGACCGCCACGAGGCGTTCACCCTCCACCACCACCACGGCGTTCTCCACCAATCGGCCGGTGGTCACGTCCAGCAACCGGGCGGCGCGGAGCACGGTCGGTGCGGCGGCAGCGGACGCGACGGGCGCCAGCGCGGACAGGCCGAGTACTCCGGCGAAGACCAGGGCGGAACAACGAGTGGGAATGCGCATGGGTTTGCTTCCGTGGGCGGGGGTCGGGGAACCGGGAGGGGGTGCGCTAGGGGACATCGGGCGCCATCACTTCGAAGCCGCGGGCGCGAAGTTGGTCGGCGATGCCACCGGAACGCAGCAATGACTGGATCGGCGCCGTGGTCACCACCACGCGATGGGTGCGGAGCGCCTCGCTGACCGCCTCCAGCCACCCGGCACGGGCCCGCTGCATGAAGGCCTTGAAACGCGGCGAGGTGGCGACCGCATCGCTGCAGGTCGTCTCCTGCGGTGGGAAGGGCAGCCCACGCAGGGTCTCGAGATCCCCCAGGGCCCACGCATCCGCCCGCGCGCGCATCGGGCCGAGGTCGGTCTCCAGGCGGTGCAGGGTGGCCTCGACGCAGGCCAGTTCCGTCTCGCGCGGCATGGCCGCGAGCTCGGCGAGAATCGCTTTCGGTTCGGCGAGGTCCAGTTCGACGGACCGCACCTTGACCCCGCGGCGGCGGGCCTGACGCGCCAGCAGCGACTCGACGTCCACGCGGCCCGACAGCTTGGCCCGATCCAGCGCCGCGCTGAACAACTCGATGGCGGCGACCGCCGGGCGGCGTTTCTCGAGACTGGAATCGCGCGGCGCGTATTGCTTGCGCAGTGCCTCGAACCGCGCATGGAGCGGCGGTGGCAGGGTGGCCCTCAGCGGTTGGCCGCCGGGGTCCTTCAGGGCGGACCGGGCCGAGAAGAACAGGCCGACCAGCGCGAACGGGCCCGCCTTCACGTCGATGTCCGGGCGATAGGGGATGAACACGGCGCTGCCGTCCTTTCCGGCAGCCGCCAGGACGCGCTCCGCTGCCACGGAGCGCCACTCCATCTTCCGCGGCAGCGGTCGCAGGGTCCCCATGATCCACAGCGTGTGGGGCTCCCCGCCCGCCGAGCCGCTGCCCGGCAGCGTGACCCGCCACAGGGCGGGTCCGGGCTGCTCGCCGGTCACCTCCACTTCGCCGAGGTCCAGTACAGGTTCCTCGGCGGCAACCGCCCGGCAGGGCGCCGCGCCGAGGACGGCGCAGACGGTCAGGACGGCGAACAACGGGGCGCGCAGCATGGTGGGGCTATACTAGCCGCCTGTTTCCTCCACGGCACCCCCATGCCCGGCCACGTTTACGTCCAGACCTTCGGTTGCCAGATGAACGAGTACGATTCCGCCCGCATGGTGGACGTACTCCGCGAGTCCTCGGGCCTGGAACCCACCGATGATCCGGAGCAGGCCGACGTCGTGCTCCTCAACACCTGTTCCGTGCGCGAGAAGGCGCAGGAGAAGGTGTTTTCGCATCTCGGCGTCTGGCGCGAGCTGAAGCAGCGCAAGCCGGGCCTCGTCATCGGTGTCGGCGGCTGCGTTGCCAGCCAGGAGGGGGAGGGCATCCTGCAGCGTGCCCCCTTCGTCGACGTGGTGTTCGGACCGCAGACCCTGCACCGTCTGCCCGAACTGATCGCCGAGCGCCGGCGCAGTGCGCGCCCGCAGGTCGACATCACGTTCCCGGAAATCGAGAAGTTCGATGCCCTGCCGCCGCCGCGCGCCGAAGGTGCCACCGCGTTCGTGTCGATCATGGAGGGGTGCAGCAAGTACTGCAGTTTCTGCGTGGTCCCCTACACGCGCGGCGAGGAAGTGAGCCGCCCGTTCGAGCAGGTGATGGCCGAGGTGCGTGGTCTGGCTGCACAGGGCGTGCGCGAGATCTACCTGCTCGGGCAGAACGTGAACGCCTATCGCGGTGCCATGAGTGACGATGGCGACGACGAGGGCGGAGAGGCGGATCTGGCCCTGCTGATCGAGGCTGTCGCCGCCGTGCGCGGCATCGGCCGGGTGCGATTCACGACCTCCCATCCGCTGGAGTTCACCGACCGGCTCGCCGAGGCCTACGCGCGGATCCCGCAACTCGCCAATTTCCTCCACCTGCCGGTGCAGTCGGGCTCGGACCGGATCCTGGCGGTGATGAATCGCGGCCACGACGCGGCGCATTTCCTCGGCATCGTCGAAAGGCTGCGGCGCGCGCGCCCCGATCTGGCGCTGTCGAGCGACTTCATCGTCGG
>JBJTPC010000181.1:0-4052 GCA_046074905.1 Gammaproteobacteria bacterium | reverse complement strand
TGCGCAAGGGAACGCCGGCGCAGGTGGCGTTCCTGAATCCTGCCGTCCAGAACTACCGGTTCCCCGCTGCTGCGCAGGTGGTGGCCCCGGCCTCGGCCCTGGTCAGCACTTTGGGTGCGTTGCTGCAGGTGGCCGCCCAGCAGACCGGGCAACCGGTGCCGGCGCAGGTCGCAGCGCTGGCAGCGGCCGCAACGCCCACCGACACGGACCGTGCGGCGGTCAGCGCACTGCTTGCCGGGCAACGTCGCGCCCTGTGGCTCGGCGCCCTGGCGATGCGTCACAGCGCCTATGCGGACCTCCGGGCCGCAGCCGCGGCACTGGCGGCACTCACCGGCGCGACCCTTGGCTACGTTCCCGAGGGGGCCAATGCAGCAGGGGCCGCGATGGTCGGCTTCCTGCCGCATCGCGAGGCGGGACTGCGTGTGCTGCCGCGGCCCGGGCTGGATTCCCGCGCCATGGTCGAGTCCAGGCTCAAGGCATACGTCCTGCTCGGGGTCGAGTCGGCCGACCATGCGGCCGGTGCGACGGGTGCCATCGCCGCTGCGGATTTCGTCGTCGCGCTGACGCCTTTCGCCTCGACCGAGACCCTCGAGGCGGCCGACGTGATCCTGCCCATCGGCACGTTTGCCGAGACCTCGGGTACGTACGTCAACCTCAACGGTGTCTGGCAGAGCTTCACGGGTGTGGCTCGTCCGGTGGGTGAGTCTCGCCCGGGCTGGAAGGTCCTGCGCGTGCTCGGCAATCTCCTCGGACTTCCCGGTTTTGATTACGCCACCTCCGAAGAGGTGCGTGACGAGGCCCGCCACGCGGCCGGTTCCGACGCGACGGCCGTCGCCGTGGCGGCCTACGCGGGGGGGCACGAGGTCGCGGCAGGCGAGGGTGGCATGACGCAAGACGTCCCGATGTACGGCGTCGACGCGCTCACCCGACGCGCCACGGCCTTGCAAATGACGCCTGAGGCCCGGCGCGGCGCAGCCGTGTACTGAGGGGACACCAGCCATGGAATTCATCCAACAACTGCTTGTTTCCCTCGTCGGGCTCGACAGCGCCCTCGCAGCGACGGTGGCCCAAGTCACCTGGATCGTCCTGCAGATCCTGCTGGTGACAGTCTCGGTGATCCTCTGCGTTGCCTACACCACGCTGGCCGAGCGCAAGGTGATCGGCTGGATGCAGTTGCGCATCGGTCCGAATCGGGTGGGTCCGAAAGGCCTGCTGCAGCCGTTCGCGGACGTGTTCAAGCTGCTGATGAAGGAGATCCTCGTCCCCGCCAGTGCCGACCGCTTCCTCTTCCTGCTGGCCCCGATCATCTCGCTGGTTCCCGCATTCGCGGCCTGGGCGGTGGTGTCCTTCAACCCGGATTTCACGATCGCCAATATCGACGCTGGTCTGCTCTACATCCTTGCCCTGACCTCCATGGGAGTCTATGGCGTCATCCTCGCCGGGTGGGCCGCGAACTCGAAATACGCCTTTCTCGGCGCGATGCGTTCTGCGGCGCAGATCGTCGCCTACGAGATTGCGATGGGCTTCGCTCTGGTCGGCGTACTGATGGCGGCAGGCAGCTTGAACCTGGGCAAGATCGTCGAGAGCCAGCAGGGCGGGTTCCTCGCCTGGAACTGGTTCTGGCTGTTCCCGTTGTTCGTCGTCTATTTCATTTCGGGTGTCGCGGAGACCAACCGTGCCCCGTTCGATGTGGCCGAGGGCGAGTCGGAAATCGTCGCCGGCTTCCATGTGGAATACTCGGGAGCCACCTTCGCGGTGCTGTTCGCCCTGCCCGAGTACGCGAACATGATCCTGATAAGCGTGCTCACCGCCACCATGTTCCTCGGCGGCTGGCTCAGTCCGCTCGATGGCTACCTGTCGGTCGATGGCCCGCTCGGTTGGCTGGCCGCACCCAGTTTCCTTTGGCTCGGGCTGAAGACCTCTTTCTTCATGTTCGTCTACCTGTGGATCCGTGCCACCTTCCCGCGCTACCGCTATGACCAGATCATGCGCCTTGGCTGGAAGGTACTCATCCCCGTCACGATCGTCTGGATCGTGGTCGAGGGCGTGATGGTGTGGCTGAAGGTCGGACCCTGGGCCGCCTGATACCGCCTCGAGGACATCTCCAATGCAATCCGCCGGCAATCTCGCCAAGACGTTTTTCCTCTCGGAACTGCGTGCTGGCCTCTGGGTGACTCTCAAGGCCATGTTCGCGCCGAAGGTGACGGTCTTCTATCCAGAGGAGAAGACCCCGCAGTCGCCGCGTTTCCGGGGGCTCCATGCCCTGCGTCGCTACCCGAACGGCCAGGAGCGCTGCATCGCCTGCAAGCTGTGCGAGGCAGTTTGCCCGGCGCTGGCGATCACCATCGACAGCGACGTCGCCGACGACGGCAGTCGCCGCACTACCCGCTACGACATCGACCTGTTCAAGTGCATTTTCTGCGGCTTCTGCGAGGAAGCCTGCCCGGTGGACGCGATCGTCGAGACCCGTCTCCACGAGTACCACATGGAGCGCCGCGGCGAGAACATCATGACCAAGGAAAAGCTGCTGGCCGTCGGCGAGCGCTACGAGGCGATGATCGCCGCGGACAAGGCCGCGGACGCCCGGTACCGCTAGGCCGCCCGAACCCAAGGCAGGAACGCAAGTGCTAACCACCGTCCTTTTCTATCTCTTCGCCGCCGTGCTGGTCGGTGCTGCCGTGGGTGTCATCACCGCGCGCAACCCGGTCCATTCCGCGTTGTTCCTGGTGCTCGCTTTCTTCAACAGCGCCGCCCTCTGGTTGCTGCTCGAGGCGGAGTTCCTCGGCATCGCGCTGGTGCTGGTGTATGTCGGCGCCGTGATGGTGCTGTTCCTCTTCGTGGTGATGATGCTCGACATCAACGTCGCGAAATTGCGGGAAGGCTTTGCCAGGCATGCCCCGCTCGGGGCGCTGGTGGCGGGCATCATGGTGTTCGAGATGTTCCAGGTCTACCTGGTGCGTGACCTCGGCAAGCCCGGCTTGCTCGAGGGCGCGCCGCGTGCCGCGACGCCTGAGGGACTTTCCAACACCGAAGCACTCGGCCAGTTGCTGTTCACCCAGTACGCCTACGCCTTCCAGCTGGCCGGGGTGGTCCTGCTGCTCGCCATCGTCGCCGCAATCGCGCTCACGATGCGCAAGCGTCCGGGATTGAAGGCGCAGGATGTCTCGCGGCAGGTGGCCGTGACCAAGGCCGAGCGCTTGCGGATCGTCAAGATGGATGCGGAGAAGCGCCCATGAGTCTCGAACTCCCGCCGGTTGGCCTGGGTCACTTCCTGTTCCTCGCCGGAATCCTGTTCAGCATCGCAGTGGCCGGAATCTTCCTCAACCGGAAGAACGTCATCCTGCTGCTGATGTGCATCGAGTTGATGCTGCTCGCGGTGAACTTCAACTTCGTGGCTTTCTCGCGCTGGCTCGGCAACCTCGATGGCCAGGTTTTCGTCTTCTTCATCCTGACGGTCGCGGCGGCGGAAGCTGCCATCGGCCTAGCCATCCTTGTCGTGTTGTTCCGGGAGCGCCGGACCATCAACGTCGAGGAACTCGACACCATGCGAGGCTGAGGCATCATGCAGACCTACCTCATCATCGTCCTCGCGCCGCTGTTGGCGGCCGTTCTCGCCGGCCTCGCCGGCAAGTGGATCGGCCGCGTGGGGGCCCACACCGTCACCATCCTCGGTGTCGCGGTCAGTTGCGTCCTGTCGGTGACTGTCCTCAAGGGCTTCGTCGACGGTACCGCCGAGGTCTTCAATGGCCCCGTCTACACCTGGTTGGTCACCGACGGCATCCGCATGGAGGTCGGGTTCCTGGTCGATCAACTCACCGCCATGATGATGGTGGTGGTCACCTTCGTGTCGCTGATGGTGCACATCTACACCATCGGCTACATGCATGATGATGCGGGTTATCAGCGTTTTTTCAGCTACATATCGCTGTTCACCTTCGCGATGCTGATGCTGGTGATGTCGAACAACTTCCTGCAGCTGTTCTTCGGCTGGGAGGCGGTCGGGCTGGTGTCCTACTTGCTCATCGGGTTCTGGCACACGCGCCCGACGGCGG
>JBJTPC010000180.1:0-4732 GCA_046074905.1 Gammaproteobacteria bacterium | reverse complement strand
GTTCCGCGCCATGCCGGAGATCGGCTACCGCCGCGACTCGGGCAGCCTGGACCTCGACGTCCGCTACAAGCTCAACGCCGTGCAGTACTCGGACACGGACGACCTCAATAGCGTCCAGCACCAGCTCAATGCCCGCGCCCTCTGGAAGTTCATGCCGGACTGGCTGGGACTCGAGGTGAAGGCCGCGCGCACGCAGCAGGCACTCGATCCTGTCGGGGCTACCAACCTCTCCGGCCTGCTCGGCGACACCAACCAGGTGGACACCGACACCTACTCCATTGGGCCGCAGCTGCGGCACGAGTTCGGCAGCACCCTGCTGAAGGGCCACTACAACTTCTCGAAGACCAAGTACGACCTGCGCGGCCAGGTGGCCCCGGGGCTCGTCCGCGATGCCGATGACCAGGACGGCTACGTCTCGATCGGCACCATGCACGACACCAGCCGCTTCGGCTGGCAGGCCGAGGCGGTGCACCAGCGCACCACCTACGGCACGGCGTCGCTGCGTCCCTTCCAGTACGACCGCGTCAAGGTGGGCGTGGGCGTGCCGGTCGGCGGCCGCTGGTCGATGATTGCCGCGGCGGGCATGGAGTCGAACGTGGCCAAGTCGGTCTCGAAGGGCGGGCTCGACAGCGCCGCCTGGGAAGCCGGCGTCCGTTGGTCCGGTCCGCAGAACGCCACGAAGTTCGAGGCGGCCATCGGTCACCGCTACTTCGGCAACTCCTATCGCGTCGAGCTCTCGCGCGAAGCGAAGCTGCTGACCTTCAAGGCCCGTTATCAGGAGGAGCCGACCACCGAGACGGCCCGCCTGCTGCGTGCCCTCCCGACCAACTTCCTGCCGGGCTCCGACTTCGCCGTCAACGCGCCGTTCCTGCTCAAGGAGGGCAACCTCTCGGTGCTGCTGAGCGGTGCGCGTACCAGCGTCGAGATCGGCGCCTTCGACCGCAAGCGCGATTTCGCTGCGGTGGCCTCTGCGGCCACGGCCGCACGCGGCACCGATGCCCAGCGCGGTGTCTTCGGTCGCGCGGTCCGCCGGCTGAACAGCCGCACCGACCTCGTGCTCGACGGCTCCTGGGAGGAGGTGAAGCTCGGTTCCGGTGGCCAGTACAAGCAGTCCGAGGCAGGCCTCGAACTGGTGCGCGAGGTCGGTCGGGAGACGGACATCGTCGTCGGCGTGCGCCACTGGGACCGCAACGGCACGGGCAACGGCTTCAAGGTCACTGCCGGCTACGTCCAGGTGGCGAAGAAGTTCTGAGGCACACTGCATGATGCCGTTGGCCGCGCCGGCGCCCGATGACGGCGCGGTGAACGCACTGAGCTGCGACGTGGAGGACTACTTCCAGGTCGCGGCTTTCGACGGGGTGCTGTCGCGTGGTGGCTGGGAGCACCAGCCGCGTCGCGTCGACCGCAATACCCATGCCGTGCTCGACCTCTTCGCGCGCTGCGGGGTGAAGGGCACCTTCTTCACGCTGGGCTGGGTGGCAGACCGCCATCCGGAGCTCATTCGCCGCATGGCCGCGGAAGGACACGAGGTCGCCAGCCACGGCTACGACCACGCGAAGGTCACGACCCTCACCCCGGCACAGTTCCGCGCCGACATCCGTCGCACCAAGGCGCTCCTCGAAGACCTCTCCGGCCAGGCGGTGCGTGGGTACCGTGCGCCGTCCTATTCGATCGGTCGCGACAACCTCTGGGCACTCGATGTCTTGCAGGAGGAGGGGCATCTCTACAGCTCCAGCATCTACCCGATCCGTCACGACCACTACGGCATGCCCGAGGCGCCGCGGTTTGCGTTCCGGACCCGTCCCGAGGGCCTGCTCGAGCTGCCGGTGACGACGGTGGATGTCGCCGGGCAACACTTGCCCTGCGGGGGTGGCGGCTACTTCCGCCTGCTGCCTTATCGTCTCTGCCGCTGGGCGCTGCGTCGTGTCAACCAGCACGACCGGCGTGCCGGTATCTTCTATTTCCATCCCTGGGAGATCGACCCGGGGCAGCCGCGCGTGGCCGGGGCGCCGCTCCGCAGCCGCTTGCGCCACTACGTGAACCTGCACTCCATGGCACGGCGGCTGGAGCGCCTGCTGCGGGATTTCCGCTGGGGCCGCGTCGACGAGGTGTTCGGTGTCGCTTGAGTCCGGCGCGGCTCCGCCCGCCGACCTCGCCACCCCGGTCACGGTCCGCACAGCCACTGCCGCGGACCGCGCGCACTGGAATGCCTATGTCTTCCGCCATCCCGCCGCCACGTTCTTCCATCGCTTCGAGTGGTCCGGCGTGCTGGAGCGGGCCTTCGGCCACGCCAGTCATTACCTGATCGCCGAGCGGGCCCGCCAGGTGGTCGGGGTCCTGCCCCTCGCCGAGATGCGCAGCCTCCTGTTCGGACACGCGCTTGTCTCCACGCCATTCTGCGTCTACGGCGGCGTGCTGGCGGACGACACGACCGCCCGGTTGGCCCTCGAGGCCGCGGCCATCGCCCGCGGCGAGCGTCTTGGCGTGGATCATCTCGAGTTCCGCAATGCCGCGCCCGTTCACGAGGACTGGCAGCGCAAGGATCTCTACGTCACCTTCCGCCGTGAGTTGGCGGCCGATGACGAAGCGGAACTCAACCTGATTCCGCGCAAGGCCCGCGCCGAAGTCCGCAAGGGCTTGAAGAACGGTCTCACTGCCGAGGTCTGCCACGAGCCCGGCGAGTGGTACGACCTGTATGCGGAAAGCCTGCGCAATCTCGGCACGCCGGTGTTCCACCGTGATTATGCGTCGGTCCTGCTCGAGACCTTCGGCGAGGACTGCGAAGTCCTGATCCTCCGCGCCGCGGATGGCACGCCGCTGACGTCCGTGCTCAGTTTCTATTTCCGCGGCGACGTGCTGCCGTATTACGGTGGCGGTGGCGCCGCGGCCCGCTCCACCGGTGCCCATGACCTCATGTACTACGAGGTGATGCGCCGGGCCCGGACCCGCGGCTGCACGGCATTCGACTTCGGTCGCAGCAAGCGCGGCACCGGATCCCACGCATTCAAGCGCAACATGGGCTTCACGGAGACGCCGCTGCACTACGAGTACCGTCTCGTCGCGGCCAGGGAAATGCCGAACCTGAGCCCGACCAATCCCAAGTACTCTCTCCTGATCAACGCCTGGCAGCGGTTGCCGCTGTGGGCCAGCAAGCTCGTGGGCCCGCCGCTGGCGAGGTCGCTCGGATGATGTCGCCGGCCGCGAATCGGCGCGGCGGAACCTTGTTCCTGCCGCATCGCGTGCCGTTCCCGCCCGACAAGGGCGACAAGATTCGTTCCTTCCACTTGATGAAGGCCCTGGCCCGGCGCGGTCCGGTGTACCTCGGCACCTTTGCGGAAACGGCAGCGGAGCGTGCCTCCGGCCCCGCGCTGCGCGAGTGGTGCGCCGAGACGTGCCTGCGGCCGCTGCGCAAGCCCCTGGCACTCGCCCGGGCGGCGCTGGGCGTGCTCGGTGGGTGCTCGCTCAGCGAGGGGTATTACCGCGACGGCACGCTGCAGCGCTGGGTCGAGGACCTGGTGCGCTCGGGACGGGTCGATCGCGTGGTGGTGTTCTCATCCTCGATGGTCCCTTACACCTTCCCGCTGCCGGCGGACTTGCGCGTGGTGGTGGACCTCTGCGATGTCGACTCCGACAAGTGGGCGCAGTACGCCGCCGGGCGACAGGGCCTCGGGCAGTTGCCGGCCCGCCTGGTCTATGCGCGCGAAGCCCGTACCCTGGCGGTGCTGGAGCGCCGCGCGGTCGAGCGCGCCGCAGCGACGGTCGTCATCTCGGCGGCGGAGGCGGACTTGCTGGCGCGCGTGGTGGGCTGCCCGCGTGAAGAGGTCGGTGTCGTCGGCAATGGCGTCGACCTCGACTACTGGAATCCGGCGTCGGCCGCTGTCGCTGCCCAGGCCTCGCCTTTTGCCGCAGGCGAGCGTGCACTGGTGTTCACCGGGGCGATGGACTACTGGGCCAATGCCGATGCGGTGGCCTGGTTCGCCCGCGAGGTGCTGCCGGGGGTGCGGGCCGTCGAGCCGTCGGCCCGGTTCTGGATCGTCGGCTCGAATCCTTCGCCGGCGGTACAGCAACTGGCGGCAGCGGATGTGGTCGTCACGGGTCGCGTAGCGGACGTGCGGCCCTACCTGGCGCAGTCAAGCGTGGCGGTCGCGCCGCTGCGCGTGGCCCGCGGGGTGCAGAACAAGGTGCTGGAGGCGATGGCCATGGCCCGCCCGCTGGTGGCCACGCCGGCAGCACTGCAGGGACTCGGGCCGGTCGAGGCCGCCGGCCTGCGCGTCGGCGAATCCGCCCCGGCGGTGATCGCTGCCGTGCTTGAGGCGCTGCGCGCCGATGGCAGCGCCCCGGCCCTGCGCCGGTTCGTCGAGCAGGACTTCGGCTGGGAACCGCAGTTGTCGCGCTTCCTGGCACTGGTCGACGGTCCGGCCTGAGGCGAGGGGCATGGACAAGCGTCCACTGGTGGTCCACGTGGTCCATGCGCTCGAGGTGGGCGGACTCGAGAACGGCCTCGTCAATCTCCTCAACGGGCCGCTGGGTGCCCGGTACCGTCATGCCATCGTCTGCCTGACGCGTGCCAGCGATTTCCGCGAGCGGCTGCGTCGTCCGGACATCGCCATTTACGAACTTCACAAGCCGCCGGGCCTCGGGCTGCAGGTCTACCCGGCGCTGTGGCGGTTGCTGCGGCGACTGCGACCGACCATCGTGCACACCAACAACCTCGCGGCCCTCGAGACGCAGT
>JBJTPC010000179.1:0-3784 GCA_046074905.1 Gammaproteobacteria bacterium | reverse complement strand
ACCGTGGTGAGCGGGCTGGATTACGTCATGCGCTATGCCGGCAAGGCACGGCGTATGCAGCACGCCGCGCGCGCGGGGCGCACCGCTTGAGCATGCATCAACTACCCCTCGGCATACAGCTGCGGCCCACGGCGGTGTTCGCCTCCTTTCACGCAGGGCGACAGGCTGCGGCCGTGGCCGCGACGCGTGCCGTCGCGGAGGGGCGTTCGAGCACGCCGGTCTGGCTCTGGGGGCCCTCGGGCACGGGCAAGAGTCACCTCCTGCAGGCAGCATTGGCTGCCTGGGAGGAGGGCGGGCGCGGGACCTCTGCCTATCTGCCGCTCGGGATGTCGGGCCTGGCCCCCGCGATGCTCGAGGGGCTGGAGGCCTGTGGCCTGGTGGCACTGGATGATGTCGAGGCAATCGCGGGTCGACACGCGATGGAAGAAGCGCTGTTCCATCTCTGGAATGGCCTGACGGCGCGCGGTGGACGCTTGTTGCTGGCGGCCGCGCAGCCACCCGCCGGGGCGGGAATCCGCCTGCCGGACCTCGCCTCGCGCTTTGCCAGCAGTCTTGTCTACCAGTTGGCGCCGCCCGATGATGCGGACCTGGCGGATATCCTCCGGCTGCAGGCCGCAGGCCGCGGTCTGGTCCTGGGCGCGGAGGTGGCTGCCTTCCTGTTGCGGCGCGTGCGCCGGGACACCCATGCCCTGGCTCGGGTGGTCGAGCGGTTGGATGCAGCGGCGCTGGCAGCCCAGCGGCCGCTGACGGTGCCCTTCGTCAGGGACGTGCTGGGCGGCTGAGCCGCAGCCAGAAGGCGATGGCGAGGAACAGGCCGAGCGCGGCGAACAGCGTGGCCGAGGCCCAGCCATGCGCGCCGCGATTGGTCAGCACTTCGGTGAGCGCGTAGGCCATGGTCAGGCTGGCCAGTACCAGCGCGAGGACGTGGATCAGCCGGTTGCCCCGCCAGAGCGCGGGCGCCAGCGCCAGCCAAGGTCCGGCCGTCACCGCAGTGGCTACCACGGCGGCCGCCGTGCTGAGTCGGCTGGCGTGCCAGCCGAGGAGCAGCCCGACGACCGCCAGCCAGGCGATGACCAGCGCCCCACGGGCCCGGTTCGCAGCCGTGGTGGCCTCTGTACTGCCGCTCAAGCCGCGGTCCCCAGGCGACGGGCCACCTGCGCCACCCGCGCGCCCAGCGCGCGCGCGAGGTGCTGTTCACTGGCCGAGAGGGTGCCCGGCGCCGTCGCCAGGGCGGCCACGTGGGAGGCTCCGTAGGGACCGCCCCCACTGCGGGTCTGCCCGAGTTCCGGATCGGTGTAGGGGAGGCCTACCAGCAGCGCGCCATGGTGCAGCAGCGGCACCATCATCGTGAGCAGGGTGCTCTCCTGGCCGCCATGCAGGGTTTCGGAGCTGGTGAAAACGGCTGCCGGTTTGCCGACGAGTGCTCCGCTCAGCCACTGGCCGCTGGTGCTGTCGAGGAAATGCTTCAGGGGAGCCGCCATGTTGCCGAAGCGGGTCGGGCTGCCCATCACCAGGCCGGCACATTCGGTGAAGTCTTCCGGCCTGGCGTAGGGTGGGCCGTCACTCGGCACCGCAGGTTCGGGCGCGTGGACGGTGGTGACCACTGCCGGCACCGTGCGCAGTCGCGCAGTCATTCCGGATACCGACTCCACGCCCCGGCAGACCTGCCGGGCCAGTGCGGCCGTGGCTCCCTGCCGGGAGTAGTAAAGCACCAGGATTTCAGGCACGGGTGGGTTCCTCGAGGACGCCCCGCCGGCAATGCGCTCGCCTCGCTTGACGGCGCACGGAGCGGGCGTTTAGTTTCAATGCATCCGCACGGTTGCGGTCGGGCAATCATGGCATGAATCGATTTCGCCATCGCTGCATCGCGTTTCTCGTGGGCCTGCCGCTGGCCGGTTGTGCCGGTTTGCCGGCGCAAGAGATGAGCGATGCCCGGCAGGCCATCCGGGTGGCGCGTGATGCTGGGGCGCAACGGGTCGCGCCGGCCACCCTGGAGGATGCCCAGGCGCGACTGCAGCGCGCGGAGGTGGCTCTCCGGGCCGGCGAGTATCGCGAGGCCCGTCGTGAGGCGAGCGAAGCCGCAGGCCGTGCGCGCGAGGCGCTGGCGGCCACCACGCTCCTGCCGATGGGGGCGCCGCCGGCGCCGCCAATCCAATTGCCGGTCGCGCCCGCAGCGGTGCCCTCCGCACCGCGCGACTGAACGGCCCTCAGCCGCGCCAGCGGCTTTGCAGCCGCCCCATCACCAGATCCGGGTACTCCCGTCGGCCCAGACTGCCGTTGTAGCGGCCGAGCGCGCGGAAATGGTTGTTCTTTTCCAGATACAGGTAGTAGCCGAGGATTTCGGCACCGAGACGGATGTTGAAGTCGATATCGCCGAACAAGCGGTTCTCGACACCCAGTTCGCGCGGCCAGAAAGGCATCACTTGCATCAGGCCTACCGCTCCGGCCGAGGACACCGCATACCGGTTGAAGCGGCTTTCCACATCCATGACCGCCAGCAGCAGTTCCGGCGGCATGCGCAACTCGAACCGGCGTTCCTCGCGATAGCGGCGGACCACCCGCTGGGCGTGACAATAAACGTGCGTCAGCAGCGCCACCCGTTGCGCCGGATCGCGAACGAACTTCGCCAGCTGGCGGTCGTGGAGGCGGAAGAACACCTCCTCGTCGAACCGGTCCGGGTGCTCGTCGCAGCCGGTGTCGCGGATGGCGGCCCGAAGCACCGGTCCGAGCGCGGCTTCCTGCTGCGCACCGGTTCGCGGAGCCGGGCAGGCTGTCGCCGGCAGCATGCTGGCGACGAGCAGCAGGAGCGCGATTCGCCGCGAACCCATCAGCGTCCGAAACGGTCGAGGAGGAACGCCAGTGCGCCGTCGAGCGGCATCGCCTCGTTGTCGGGCGCTCGGCGATGCCGATACTCGAGGGTTCCGGCGTCGAGCCCACGCTCGGCCACGACCACACGGTGCGGAATGCCCCAGAGTTCCGCGTCGGCGAACTTCACGCCCGGCCGCGCGTCGCGGTCGTCCAGCAGCACGTCGATGCCCGCCGCCTGCAGGTCGACATACAGCTGCTCCGCCGTCTCGCGCACGCGCGGGCTCTTGCCGGCGTTCAGCGGGACGATGACGATGCGGAAGGGCGCCAGCGGTTCAGGCCAGAGGATGCCGCGCTCGTCGTGGTTCTGCTCGATCGCGGCCGCGACCACGCGGGTGACGCCGATGCCATAGCACCCCATGAAGGGCACGGCGTCCTTGCCCTGGTCGTCAAGTACCGTGGCCTTCATGGCCGCGCTGTACTTGCGCCCCAGCTGGAAGATGTGGCCGACCTCGATGCCGCGGGCGAGTCGCAACTGGCCGCGGCCGCTTGGGCTTGGATCGCCGTCGACCACGTTGCGCAGGTCGGCTGGCGTCGGCTCGGGCAGGTCACGACCCCAGTTCACCCCGCGAAGATGGAAGTCCTTGCGATTGGCGCCGCAGACGAAGTCGGCCAGGACGCCCGCACTGTGGTCCGCGTACACGCGGATGCCGCGGGCCGCGAGGCCCACGGGTCCGATGAACCCTGGCTCGCAACCGATCACCTCGACGATGCGTTCCGGTGCCGCCAGACGCAGGGGATTGGCCACGCCCGGAAGCTTTTGCGCCTTGATGACGTTGAGTTCGTGGTCGCCGCGGAGGCAGAGCGCCACCAGGCTGCCATCCTCCGCATCGACCACGAGGGTCTTGAGCACCGCATCGGCACCGCAGCCAAGGAAGGCCGTCAGCGTCTCGATGGTCTTGGTGCGTGGCGTCTCCAC
>JBJTPC010000178.1:0-3367 GCA_046074905.1 Gammaproteobacteria bacterium | reverse complement strand
CGATTGGAGCCCTACGAGCCGCTGTGGTTCGAGGAGCCGGTGCCGCCGGACGCGCCCGAGGAGATGGCCAAGGTGGCCCGTGCCACGTCGATTCCCATCGCCTGCGGCGAGCGGCTGGTCACCAAGTACGAGTTCGGTCGTCTGCTCAAGTGCGGCGGTGCGGCGATCCTGCAGATGAACCTGGCCCGTGTCGGCGGCCTGCTCGAGGCCAAGAAGATCGCGTCGATGGCGGAGGTCGACCACGTGCAGATCGCGCCGCACCTCTACAACGGTCCGGTGGCCGGTGCGGCCAACGTGCAGCTGGCGGCGTGCAGCCCGAACTTCCTCATCCAGGAGAGCATCGAGCGCTGGGATGGCTTCCATGCCGCCATCCTCAAGAAGCCGATGCGCTGGGAAGCCGGTTACATCATCCCGCCGACGGACCCGGGCCTCGGCGTGGAGCTGAACGAAGAGGTGATTGCGCAATACCCCTACCAGGGCAGCGCACTGCATCTCGAGATGACGCAGGACCCCTGTTACGTCTGATGCGGGGCCTGGGGCGAGGAGTGCCTCGACGGCGAGGCACTCCCTCCCGGTTCAGAGCCGCTGGATGGCGGCGTAGACCAGCGCACGGAAATCGGCGTCGGTACGCGCCGGCTCCTTGCGGCCCATCGGGTTCACTGCCGTCATCAACACCGCCACCACGCCGGTCTCGGGACTGGCAAACCAGTGCGTGTCGAGGATGCCGCCCCAGTTGAAGTCGCCATTCGTGGCGGCATGCGGCGCCAGACGGAAATCGAACTGCGGCGCCACACCCAGGCCGTAACCGAGCCCGCGGGAACTGCCACCCCAGAACTTCTGCTGCGCGTCCTCCGCCACCTGGTTGCTGGCCATGAGCGCGACAGTCACCGGCGACAGGTATTGGCGACCCTCGAACGTGCCGCCATTCGCCAGCATCTGCGCGAACCGCAGGTAATCCCCGGCGGTGGAGATCAAGCCGCCGCCGCCGGAAATCAGCGACGGGCGCTGCGTCTGTACCGCCAAGGGCGGAAACTCGCCGAGTTCGAGCTTGCCCGATTCGCCACGCCGATACGCCTTGGCGACCCATGGCAGGTCGCCGGGTGGCACCCAGAAGCCCGTATGGCGCATGCCGAGCGGCGTGAAGAGACGCTGCTGCAGGAACTCGTCGAAGGGCTGGCCCGCCACCACTTCGACCAGGCGACCGAGGACGTCATTGCTGACGCTGTAACGCCAGCCTTCTCCGGGATGGAAGTTGAGGGGCAGCTGGGCAATGTCGCGGGTTTTCGCGGCAAGGGTATCGCCACTCGACAGCGTCAGCTTCGCCCAGGCCTTGGCGGCGGGCGAGTTGCCGTCGAACAGCGGGCCGTAACCGAAACCGGCACTGTGGGTCAGCACGTGGCGCACGGTAATGGGCCGACGCGCCGGCTCGGTCTTGAGGTTGCCCGCCTCGTCCAGCCCCACCGCCACCTGCATGTCCTTGAACTCGGGCAGGTAGCGCGCAATCGGGTCGTCGAGGTGCAGCTTCGCCTCTTCGTAGAGCATCAGTACTGCCGTGGCCGTCACCGGCTTGGTCATGCTGGCGATGCGGAAGCGGGTATCGAGTGTCATGGGCAGACCGGCTTCGCGGTCACGCTGGCCCACCGCGCTGGCATAGGCCAGCTTGCCATTGCGGGCCACGACAATCACGTAACCGGCTGCGGTTTCCTTGGCCACTTCCCCTGCGAAATGCTCGCCAATCCGTGCCAGCCTCGAGGAGTTCAGGCCCAACGATTCGGCGGGCACCTGGGGCAGCGGGGCGGCATTGCGCGGATAGACGGCCGGCGACTGGCTGGCGGCCAGGGAGATCGAGGTGTGGGCCATCGCGAGCACTGCACCGAACAGCACGGGAGTCCACCGACGGCAGAGCGGTCGGGACACCAGTTGGCGATCCTGGTCGCGGGAGTTCATGCGGCATCTCCTGATGGCGGGGCGATGGAATCGGCTGAGGGAGCGAACGGGCCGAGGGCCTCTTGCAAGGGTCCGAGCCAGGGCGCGTAGGGCCGCCACTGTCCCACTCCGTCCCGGTTGATGGGTCGGCGTACCTGCTCGGAACTCGCGGTGTGTACCTTGCGCTGCGTGCGATGGAACTCGACGCACGCCGGCTCGAACGGCAGTTGGCAGTAGTCGAGCATGCGGCGGACACTGCCCTCGAGATCGGCGAGTACCTCCTCATGCTGCACGCGCAGCACGCGGCCTGGCAGGACCTGATCCCAGTGCTCCATCAGTTCGACGTAGAGCCGGTAGTAGTGCCCGATGTCGCCGAGGCCGTAGGTGAACTGCTGCCCGGAAGCGAACAGCTGCTTGAAATTGGAGAAGCAGCAATCCATCGCGTCGCGGCGGGCATCGATGATCCGGGCGTTCGGCAGGATGAGATGGATGAGGGCGATGTGCCGGAAGTTGTTCGGCATCTTGTCGATGAAGAACGGCTTGTCGGTACTGCGGTAAGCGCGCGTGTCGCGAATGTAGGCTTCACCGAAAGCACGACACTGCTCCGCCGTGAGATCGGCGAGGATGCCCGGGTACTGGGATTCGCCGAGCGTGTCGCGGCCGCCCAGCGATCCCACCAGCCGCGGGATATCCGCCAGCTCCATCGTGCCCTCGACCTGCGAGTGGGAGGCGAGGATCTGCTCGAGCAGCGTACTGCCGGCGCGGGGCAGTCCGAGGATGAAGATGGGCGAGGCGTCCGGGCAGCCCCAACCGGCACGTTCGGCGAAAAATGCCGGGGTGCAGAGTTCACGGTGGCGCCGGGCGGTCCGCGCGATCGGATCCATCTTGAAGTTCGCCTCGCGGCGCCGCAGGGCGTTGCCCTGCTCGTAGTGCCGGAAGGATTCCGCGTATTCCGCACGGTCCTCGAGTGCCTTGCCGAGTGCGAATCCGAGGTGATACCGGTCGGTGGCCTGCAACGCGGGCCGCGCCAGGATCGCGCGCATCTCCTCGAGTTCGTGATCGGTGAAACGGTAGGTCTTGAGGTTAGCGAGGCTCCAGTAGGCTTCGCCGAAGGTGGGGCGCAAGCGGATCGCCTCGCGGTAGGCCGCAATCGCCTCATCCTGGCGCCCCAGTGTCTTCAGGGCGTGGCCAAGCGACTGCTGCAGTTCGGGGTCGCCGGGAATCCTCGCGGCGATCTCGCGGTAACGGCGGATGGCCTCCTCGAGTTCGCCGAGGCTGAACAGGATGCTGGCATGCGAGACGCGTGCGCCGAGGTTGTCGGGTTCGGCAGCCAGCAAGGCTTCGACCTCCTCCCGCGCGCGCTGGTGCTTGTGCACGTCGACGAGCGCCTGCACGTAGTCGTAGCGTGCGGCGTGATAGCCGGGCGCGGCCTTGAGCACGG
>JBJTPC010000177.1:0-4792 GCA_046074905.1 Gammaproteobacteria bacterium | reverse complement strand
CTTCGGCGCCACCGGCGGCGCGACGCCCGGAACCCTGACGGTCTGCCCGCGGATCGGCACCGGGCAGAGCCTCGTGGTATCACGGACCGGAAGAATCCGCGGGACCCGCGCCGATTGCGGCTTTGCCCTCACCGAGGTGCTCATCGGGCTGCTGATACTGGCCGTGGGGACTCTCGCCACCCAGCAAGCACTGCTGGCGGGTGCCGCGGCTGCCAGCCAGCAGGAACGGCTCGGCGCCTTGCTGGATGCCGCCGCGTCAGGAACCGAAGCCTTGCGGGCCGCGGCAGATCAGCCCGCAAGGATGCCGTCGGAGCTGTTGGCAGCCTGGACGGGGACGTTCGCCGTGGCCGGCGACGGTCGGCCCGCCGTGGCGGTGCGGTTGGAGGCGCACCCGAACGCTGCGGGAACACGCGTGCTTGCCCTCGCCGAGCCCCTGCACATCGATTGGCAGGTGGACCCATGAGGAGCCGTGGCAAGCCGCAGCTGGGCCATACCCTGGTCGAGTTGCTGCTCACCCTCGGGCTGGCCAGTCTCCTGCTGCTCGCTGCGGTCGCTTCGCTGGCAACCACCGCGCGCCGCTCGCGCGACGCGCAGACTACCCTGGAGTTGGCGGAAGCGGTCGGTTTTTCCCTCGACTTGCTGGAGCGGGCAATCCGCAGCGCGGGCAGCTACGGGCTAGCGACGTCGCAGGCCCCGCTGGCGGGGTCCATCGCCGTCGGCACCGCGGAGCCCCCGGAGTTGGCGGTGGGTGGCCATTGCACGCCTGGCCTCGCACTCGATCTCACCCATCCCGTGCAGTGGCGTGACTGGACCCAAGGCCCTTGGCCAGCCGGCTGCGCCGCCAGTCCGGGCGGTCGCGGAATGCCCGGGAGCGCCGTGCTCGTGGCCCGGCGTGCGGTTCAGGCGCTGTCACCCGGGGATCGCGGCGTCCTCTGGCTCGAATCCTCGCCCATCGGCGCTGTCATCCACCGGCCCGCCGCCAACCATCCACCCGATCTGCCCGCGACGGGCGTCCTGCCGACACCTGCCGTCCCGGCCAGAACGCGCCTCGAAGTCGAGGTTTACTACGTGTCCCGCGACAGCACGGGCCAGCGGGACTGGCCCAGCCTGCGGCGCAAGCGCTTGGTGGGCGGCACGACGGGCCCGCGTTTCGAAGACGAGGAATTGGTGCCGGGCATCGTGGAACTGACGGTGATTCCGCGATTGATGACGCCGGATGGCAGTGCCCGCCTGCTCGAGGTGGCGGTCCGTGCCGTCTCGTCGCGCACCCGGAATCGACAGCGGGAAGCCCGTCGCTATGTCTGGATCCGCAACGGTGCGGCGACGCCGTGGCCCTGATGCAGGCCCTAGGCCGCCGTCCCGTCGCCGGATTCGTGCTGCCCGCACTGTTGCTGGCGACCTCGCTGACCGGCGTCCTCGCCCTGGCGCTCGCGACCGCAGCCACCCAGGCCGCCCGCCACACGCAGGCGCTGCTGGCACGACGGCAGGCATTCGAGGCAGCGGAAAACGCCATCAATCAAGCCCTGCAGACGGCCAGCACCCATCCGCCCCCATGGGACAGCGAGTACGAGGACGAGAGCAACCTCCGAATAGCCGTCTCGGCTCGTCGCCTCGGACACTGGCCTGTCCAATCCATCCTGGAGGGCCTGCCCCCGGCAGCAGAGAGCCACGAACGGATCGGCGTGAGCACCACGACCCCCCGCGGAGCACGGATCCAACTTGAACAGGACTACGTGCGCCCGGTGCCCGAGGCGGCAACGGCGATACCCAAGCTGCGCCGGACCGCCTGGCGGGAGCTCGTTCCGGAGGACGCGCCATGAAAGCCGCCTCGGACCCCGGATGCCGGGGATTCTCGTTGCTGGAGTTGCTGCTGGCCTTGGCAATCGCCTCCCTGCTGGCAGCCCTCGCCACCGGCAGCTACTCGGCGGTTACTGCGCGCGTCCATCGTCAGGAAGTGCGTCTGGCACTGTGGCGTCTCGCGGCGGCTCACGAAAACCACCATCTGCGCCACGGTCGCTACGCGGCGAGCATCGATTCCCGCGGCCAAGTGGATACGCTGCCGGAGGTGCTACCCGCAGCTCCCCTCCCCGGCTGGCACTTATCGCTGGAAAGCAGCCCGGCTGCGACCTGGGTCCTGCGGGCAAGTGCAACCGATCCGCGCAGGGATCCGGACTGTGTTGTCTGGCAACTCGACGCCACGGGAAACACGACGGCGCAGGATGACCAGGGCCGGGACCGCAGCACGCACTGCTGGCGGCGTTGAGCGCCCCCGCCAAGCGCGATTCAGCGCGTCCGGGCCTCGCGCAGCGGCTTGGGGAGCGCGAACACGACATGCTCCTCGCGGCCCGCCAGTTCGGCTGCCGGGGCTGCGCCCCAGGCGACCAGTTGCTCCACGACACGCTGCACCAGGAGTTCCGGCGCCGAGGCTCCCGCCGTGACGCCCACACACTGGCGACCCTCGAACCACTCGCGGCGCAGGTCCTCGGGGCCATCGACCAGGTAACCTGGCAATCCCGCCTTTTCGGCAATTTCCCGCAACCGATTGCTGTTGGAACTGGTACGACTGCCTACCACGATCACGATGTCGCACTGGGCTACCAGTGATTTCACCGCATCCTGGCGGTTCTGGGTGGCGTAGCAGATGTCCTCGTTGCGCGGTGCCACCAGCGCCGGGAACCGCTCCCGCAACGCCGCGACCACCCGCGCGGTATCGTCCACGGAGAGCGTCGTCTGGGTGACGAAAGCCAATCGTCCGGGATCGCGAATCTCCAGCTTGACCACATCCTCGGGGGTCTCGACCAGCAGGATTCGTCCGCCCAGCGTGGTATCGAACTGGCCCATGGTGCCCTCCACCTCCGGGTGACCGGCATGGCCGGTCAGGACGACCTCGCGTGCCTCGCGCGCATAGCGGGTCACCTCCATGTGGACCTTCGTCACCAGCGGACAGGTGGCATCGAACACGGTGAGGCCGCGCCGCGCCGCTTCCTGCTGTACCGCACGACTCACCCCATGGGCGCTGAAGATGACCGTTGCACCATCGGGTACTTCGTCGAGTTCCTCGACGAACACCGCGCCCAGGGCACGCAGGCGATCCACCACGTAACGGTTGTGAACGACCTCATGCCGCACATGGATGGGCGGGCCGAAAAGCGTGATCGCACGCTCGACGATGTCGATGGCACGGTCGACGCCGGCACAGAAACCGCGCGGGTTGGCAAGTAGCAGCCTCACGTGGACCGCCGCGACTCGAGTAGCGCGTCGAGGATGATCAACCCCGCACCGGTGGTGATGGCGATATCCGCGACGTTGAACGCCGGGAACCACCAGCGCTCACCCCAGTGGAAGTGCAGGAAGTCGATGACATGCCCATGCAACAGACGGTCGATGACATTGCCGATGGCCCCGCCCATGATCGAGGCGAGACCGACCGCGAGCAGGGGCTGCTGGCGCGGTTGCAGTTGCCGAAGCCACAACGTGATGCCGATGCTCACCACCACGGCCAGTGCGGTGAAGAACCAGCGCTGCCAGCCGCCGGCGCCCGCGAGAAAGCTGAACGCCGCGCCGGTGTTGTGCAGCCGGGTCAGTTCCATGAACGGCAACACGGGCAGCCGCTCGTACAACTGGAAGGCAGCCACGATCCACAGTTTGGTGGCCTGGTCGAGCAGGATGATGAACAGGGACCACCACAGCAGGGGCAGACCGTTGCTGCCGGACATCAATTGCCGGCGGACGCTCTCGACGGGAGAGTTTCCGTTCATGCAAAGGCCCTCTTCTCGCCGTCACCGACGAGGTTGTCGACGCAGCGGCCGCAGATTTCCGGATGATCGGGGTGACGGCCGACATCATCCCGCCGGTGCCAGCAGCGCACGCACTTGCTGCCAGCGCTCGCGGTCACCAGCACGCGAATCTCGCCGAGTCCCTCCGCCATCACCGCCGCAGCCGCCTCCGGGGCCGCGGTCAGCGGATGGAGACGCGCGGCGCTCGTGATCAGGACGAAGCGCAACTCGTCACCTGCGCCACCGAGTCCGCCGAGCCGGTCCCGCGCCACTTCCTCGAGATAGACGTCCACTTCCGCCTCCAGGCTGGCACCGACGAGTCCCGCGGTTCGCGCCGCTTCCAGTGGCCCGGCGACTGCGGACTTGAGCGCGACGACCGCCGCCCAATCCGGCGCATCGGCAGCGGCCGCAGGCAACGCCGGAAAGCGGTGCCAGGTGGCGAGAAAAACACTTTCGGCACGGGCCTGTCCGTCCATGGGAGCCGGCAGGTACTGCCAGATTTCCTCGGCGGTGAAACTGGTGATGGGGGCCAGCCAGCGGACCATGGCCTCCAGCAAATGCAGCATCACCGTCTGCGCGGAACGCCGCGCATGGCTCTTGACGGGTGTGGTGTAGAGCCGATCCTTGAGGATGTCCAGCCAGAAGCCACCCAGATCGACCACGCAGAACTGGTGGATCTGCTGGTAGATCTGGTGGAACTGGTAGGTGGCGTAGGCCTTGCGGATCTCCTCCTGCAACGCCGCTGTCCGGTCGAGTGCCCACGCATCGATACCCACCAGTTCGCCGGCGGGCACGCAGTCCGCGACCGGATCGAACCCGGCCAGATTGCCGAGCAGGAAGCGCACGGTATTGCGGATACGGCGATAGGAGTCGGCCGTCCGGGTGAGGATCTGGTCCGAGGCGCCCATCTCGTTGCTGTAGTCCGTCGCCGCCACCCACAGGCGCAGCACATCGGCACCCAGCGTCCCGACCACCTTCTGCGGGAGGACCACGTTGCCGAGACTCTTCGACATCTT
>JBJTPC010000176.1:0-11414 GCA_046074905.1 Gammaproteobacteria bacterium | reverse complement strand
TCCTGCTCCGTGTACTGCAGCTGGTAGTCGAACAGCGAGCGGGTATCGAGGTTCACCCGGCCGTCCGGACGCAGCGCCGTGCCGGTGGTGGCGTTGATCGAGGGGATCAGCGAAACCAGGCCGACGGAGAAGAAGGCGCGGAAGTTGAACGCGTCCTTGAAGTAGTTGCCGCCGGCGACGAAGTTGAACGGACCGTCCAGCTTCGAGGCGAAGCGCAGTTCCTGCTGGAACGTGAAGCGCTCGGTGTTGCGGGTGGAGTCGAACAGCGTCTGGAACGCCTCACCGGTGTAGGTGCTGGGCAGGCGCTGCTGCTCCTCGCGGTAGCCGGTGATCGACTTGATCTCGCCGATGCCGACATCGAGGGTCTGGGTCAGGTAGACACCGGTGGTGTCCACCCGGTGGCCCTTGTCCATGCCGATGTCCTCGTTGTGCGAGATCAGCGTGCTGAACACGTCCTTCTGGCCGGCCAGCTGGATGCCCGGGAAGCCCAGCAGCGTCAGCAGGTCGGTGGCGGTGCTCTCGTTCACGCCCGGGGGCGAGCCGGAACGGTCGCGCACCAGTTCCACGATGCCGTAGGCGCTGTAGTTGTCGTTCGGCTCCCACAGCAGCTTGGCCTTGGCGGCAATCACGTCCTTGCCGCCGAGGCGGTCACCCGTGCCGGTCACGGTGGTGTCGACTTCCTGCGGCGGACGGCTGCCGGCGGGGATGCCGAAGGCGCCCCACAGCGGTACGTTGTTCGGGAACGTCGAAGTGGCCTTGTCGTCGGTGTAGAAGCCGTCGTCCTTGTCGGCGATGGCGGCGATGCGCAGGGCCATCGTCTCGCCGAGCGGCAGGTTCATGGCCACCTTCACCGAGTTGAAGCTGGCGCCGTTGTCGTACTGGCCGATGCCCAACTGGGCTTCCGCGGAGTACTCGCCAAGCACCGGGCGCTTGGACGTGAGGGAAATCACGCCGCCCGTGGTGTTCTTGCCGAACAGCGTGCCCTGCGGGCCGCGGTACACCTCGACCTGCTGCAGGTCGAACAGCGAGACGAACTGCGAAGTGACGTGGCTGAGCGCGAATTCGTCGACGAGGAAGCTGACGGGCGCGTCCTGCGTGACCAGGATGATGTTGGTGCCGGTACCGCGCATGCCGCCGCCGGTGGCGTTGAAGCCTGCCGGGTTGGAGAGCACGAGACCGGGTGCGACGGCGCCCAGCGCGCGGACGTCGTTGATCTGCGTGCGGCTGAGTTCGGCCGCGCTGATCGCCGAGATGGCGATGGGCACGTCCTGCGACGACTCGGCACGCTTGGTGCCGGTCACGATGACTTCCTCGAGTTTGCCGGCATCCTCCGTGGTCGCCGGTGCCTGCGCGTGGGCCGCGCCGGAAAGAACCAGGGAAACGGCGGCCGCGAGTGCGGTGCCAATGGATGATCGGAACGGATTCGACATGAGAGCCCCCTCAATGCTTTTGAACATCCGCGAGGCGGGCGTGGTCCCGCTCGAGGAACGCCTGGCAGGGAAAGTTTTCCCTGCCGTTGACCCGACTGTAAGACACTCCGGATAAAAAAAGCAATCATGACTGATTTTTTTCTCCCGCCGACCCGAGAGGTCGTGGTAAAAACATCCTGAAACACTGAAAGTTCGCCCCGGCGGGCTCCGTCGGGCGCGGGCGGACAAGGGGGCTCGATGCGCATGAAATCCCGTATTTTCCAGTCTTTCGTCGTCATCGCCTGGGCGTCTGGCCTGGGCCTCGCGCCGCCGGCGGAGGCCGTGGCCGCCGCGCCAGCCCCCGCGGCTGCCAGCACGGCCGAGGTTCCCGCCGCGGAGCTCTACAAGACCCGCTGTGCGGCCTGTCATGAGGGAGGTGTTGCGCGAGCACCACACTCCCTGAAGTTCCAGATGCTCGGTCCGGAGACTGTCCTGCGCGCCCTGTCGGGCGGCGTGATGGCGCCCATGGCCACGGGCCTCAGCGATGCCGACAAGCGCCGTCTGGCGGAGTTCCTCGGCGGCCGTGCCCTCGGTGGTGGCGGCACGCAGCCCCCGAAGGTATGCGCGGCGGCACAAAGTCGCTTCGACCTCGACCGACCGGCGCGCAGCACCGGCTGGGGGGTCGATGCCCACAACACGCGTTTCGTGCCACCCGACATGGCGGGACTCAAGGCTGCGGACCTGCCGCGCCTCCAGCTGAAGTGGGCTTTCGCTTTCCCCGGTGCCACGCGGGCGCGCTCGCAGCCCACCATCGCCGGCGGCGCCGCCTTTGTCGGCAGCCAGGATGGCACCGTCTACGCCCTCGACCTCGCCAGCGGCTGCGTCCGCTGGTCGTTCAAGGCGGACAACGAGGTTCGTGCCAGTCCCGTGGTCGAGACCTGGCGTGCCGGCGATACCGAGGCGAAGCCGCGGGTCTGGTTCGGCGATCTCGACGGCAACGCCTACGCACTCGAGGCTTTCACCGGTCGCCTGCTGTGGAAGGTGCGTGTCGATACCCACCCGTGCCTGACCATCACCGGCTCGCCGCGCATGGCCGAGGGTCGGCTCTACGTGCCCATGTCGTCCAACGAATGGGCGGCGGCCGCGGACCCCACCTACGAATGCTGCAGCTTCCGCGGCGGGGTCGCGGCGCTGGATGCCGCCACCGGCAAGCGGCTGTGGATCACCTACTCCATCGCGGACACACCGCAGCCGACCGGCGAGCGCAACTCCGCGGGCGCGGCACGCATCGGACCGGCCGGCGCGCCGGTCTGGAACAGCCCGACAATCGATCTGCAGCGGCGTCGCCTTTACGTCGGTACCGGTGAGGCCTACACCTCGCCGGCGGCGGACACGAGCGATGCAGTGTTGGCGCTCGACCTCGATACCGGCAAGCGGCTCTGGCACTACCAGTCCATTTCCGGTGATGCCTGGAACCTCGCCTGCTTCATCGGCGGCGGACCGAACTGCCCGATCGAGAATGGTCCGGATCTCGATATCGGTGCTTCGCCGATCCTGTTCCGCCTGCCCGATGGGCGCGACACGCTGCTGGTGGGCCAGAAATCCGCGCATGTGTTCGCGCTCGATCCGGACACCGGTGCCCTGCGCTGGCGCATCAAGGAGGGCCGTGGCGGCTATGCGGGCGGTGTCCACTGGGGCATGGCAACGGATGCCACCACGCTCTACGCCCCGAATGCGGACACGATTTTCCTCGGCACCGAGAAAGGCGAAGCCAAGCCCGGCCTGTTCGCCATCGATCCGGTCGATGGGCGCGTGAAGTGGTTTGCGCCAGCGCCACTGGTCTGCCGCGAAGAGCAGAAGCCGGCCTGCGATCCGGGCTATTCCGCGCCGGTGACCGCCATCGAAGGGGCGGTATTCGCACCGGGTTTCGATGGTCACCTGCGCATCCATGACATCACCGGCAAGCTGGTCTGGAGCTTCGATACGGCGCGTGAATTCACCACCGTCTCCGGCGAGAAGGCCCGCGGTGGCTCGATCGAGTCTGCCGGTGCCATGGTGGCCGATGGCCACGTGCTCGTGAACTCCGGCTACCTGTTCGGCGGACGCATGCCGGGCAACGTGCTGCTGGCTTTCACGGTCGACGGCAAGTAGGAGGCGCGGCGATGAGCACCCAGCCCAGCCCTCGGGACATCCCCGGTACCAACCTGCTCGATCCCGCCATCCAGCAGTGTCCCTACGCCGCCTACGCCCGGCTGCGCAAGGAGGCGCCCGTCTACGAGATGCCGGGCACGGGTATCCATCTGGTGACCACTTTCGAGGCCTGCCGCGAGGTGATCCGCCAGCCCGACCTCTTCGGCAGCGGCGTCAACCCCATGGCCTTGCGGCCTGGCGGCGTGCCGCAAGCGGTCGTCGATGTCTACGTCAAGGAAGGCTGGCTACCGCGCGCTTCCTGCTCGACTTCCGACCCACCGGTCCATACCCGGGTACGTGATTTTCTCGAGCCACTGTTCACGGTACAGCGGGTGCGCGAACTCACCCCGCTCATCGACCGCATCACGAACCAGCTCCTCGACGACTTTCCCGCCGAGGGTGAAGTCGAGTTCGTCCGGGCCTTCTCGCACCCGCTGCCGATGATGGTGATTGCCGAGCTGCTCGGCGTGCCGGACGGCGATCTGGCGCGATTCAAGGCCTGGTCGGATGCCATCGTCGAGCCCTTCAGCATGATGGTCTCGCCGGAGCGCGAGGTGGAGTGCGCGCGACTGGTCGTCGAGATGCAGCACTACTTCAAGGGACTGCTGGAGGACCGCCGCACTGCCCCGCGGGACGACCTGTTGACTGCCGTGGTCCGCGCCAGCGAAGGCCCGGACGGCTTCGACCTCGAGGAACAACTCACCATCGTGATGATCGACCTGCTCGCCTCGGGCAATGAGACCACGACGGCGGCCATCACCTCGGGCATGAAGCTCCTGATCGAGGACCCGCGGCCCATTGCCGAGTTGCGTGCCAATCCGGCGCTGATGCGCAACCTGGTGGAAGAGATCCTGCGACTGGAATCCCCGGCCCAGGGCATGTTCCGGAAGGTCAACGCCGACACGGTATTGGCGGGCGTTCCGCTGCAGGCCGGCACCTTGCTCAGCCTGCGTTTCGGCGCCGCCAACCGCGACGAGGAACAATTTCCGGAAGCGGAGCGCATCGACCTGCACCGCAGCCAACCGGGCAAGCACCTGGCCCTCGGCATCGGCCGACATCACTGCATCGGGGCTGCACTGGCACGTCAGGAAATTGCCAGTGCGTTCCAGGCGCTGCTGGCGCGCTTCGATGGTTTCGCGATCGCCCCGGGAGCACCCGCCCCCGCCTACACGCCGAGTTTCTTCGGACGCAACCTCGTCCAGTTGCCGATCACCCTCCGGCGCCGCTGAGGCGGCACCGGAGGACAACCCTCAGCGCTGCCTGACGGGCAGCGCGTAGGCGACCACTTCGTCACCGGCCGGGGAGCCGAACCACATGTGGTTGCCGGTGACCATCACCAGGAACTGCCGGCCGTTGACGCTGTAAGTCATCGGCGTGGCCTGGCCACCGGCCGGCAGCTTGTCGCGCCACAGCATCTTGCCCGTGCGCACATCGAAGGCGCGGATGACGTTGTCCATCGTCGCGGCGATGAACACGACACCACCGGCCGTGACCACCGGGCCGCCCAGGTTCGGCGTGCCGAGGTTCCACTCGATGGAGATCGGCAGCTTGTCCTCGATGGAACCCAGCGGGACCCGCCACTTCACGCTGCCGTCCTCGAGTGAAATCGCCAGCAGCTCACCCCAGGGCGGAGCCGTGCAGGGCGCTCCCCAGGGCGAGAGCAGCCAATCCCGGTTCGTGCCGTAAGGGGTGCCCTCCTGCGCGGCAATGTCACGCCCGCTGGCCAGCGATATGCCCTGGATGTTCCCGGTCTGCGCACGCGGAATCAGGCGCACCACCTGCGGCACGTTGTTGACGTTGACGATCATCCACTTGCGCGCCGGATCGTAGGCGGGGCCACCCCAGTTCATGCCACCGGCGTTGCCGGGCGACAGGATCGTGCCCGCACCCACCGTGGCAGGAGTGAAGATGCCTTCGCTGCGCAGGCTGGAGATCAATTTGCGGCACTGCGCGCGGTCCCAGAAGGTGAAGCCCCAGGCATCATCCGGCGTGACCCGGGTGGGTACGACCGGCGCCGGCCTCACCGGGAAGGGCTGGGTCGGCGACACCCACTCCCCGGGCATGGCCCGGGTGGGCACCGGCTTGTCGATGGCGCCGAAGACCGGCTTGCCGGTCTCGCGGTCGAGGATCCAGGCAAAGCCCATCTTGGTGTTCTGCACCACCAGCGGCCGCGTGCGCCCCCCAGGCAAGGGCAGATCCACCAGCATGGGGGGGGATGCCGCTTCGTAATCGAAAATGTCGTGGCGTACCACCTGGAAATGCCAGCGCAGCTTGCCGGTGGCAAGTTCAAGCGCCACGACCGAACTCGAGTACAGGTTGTCGCCCTTGCGCTCGCCACCCCAGAAGTCCGGCGAAGCGGAGCCAACGGGGGCGTACAGCAGTCCGCGGGACTCGTCGGCGACCATCGTCGACCAGACATTGGCAGCGCCGGTGACCTGCGCGCTGTTGCCCTGCCAGGTGGCCGCGGCCGGGTCCGCCGGATTCCGCGGAATCGGGTCCCACTGCCACTTCAGCACGCCGGTGCGGGCGTCGAAGGCATTCAAGGTGCCGCGGGGTGCATCGACCCGCAGGTTGTCCATCACGAACGACCCGACCACGACCACGCCGCCGGCCACCAGCGGCGCGGAACTGATCTTGATCTCGCCGGGGAACTTCGCCGGCGTCTCGCGGGGTACGCGCACCTCGCCGTTGAGGCCGAAGCCTGGGCAGCGCCGGCCGGTCCGGGCGTCCAGCGCGATGACCCGGGAGTCATTGGTGCCAGTGAAGATGCGTACCGCGCAGGTGGCATCGGCGGGCGCCGCGGGGTCCTGCCACGGTGTCACGCCGCGACAGTTGTAGTGATAGGGAATGGGATGACCGAGATCGACCTGCGGGTCGTTCACCCAGCGTTCGCGCCCGGTCGCGGGATCGAGCGCGATCACGCGATTGAAGGGGGTGCAGAACACGAGATTCCCGGCCACGAGGATGGGCGTCGTCTCGGTGGAACTGTTGGCAATCAGTGCCGGGCCACGCCGCTTCACCTCGCCAGTCGAATAGCGCCACGCGATGGCGAGATCCTTGACGTTCCGGGGCGTGATCTCGTTGGCCGTCGAGTACCGACGGCCAGCCTGGTCCCCGCCGTAATGCGACCAACCCGCATCGGCCGCCACGGCGGCAGGGGCGATGGCGAGCAAGCCGAGCAGGGGAATCATCGACAGTCGGCGAAGGCCAACGACGCGGTTGTGCATCTCGTCCTCCTCAGATGGTCGCCGGGCGCAGGAACTCGATGTGCGGCTCGCCATCCAGGCAGGCCCAACCCAGCGGCGCCATCGCCACGTGGAAGGGCGCATCCGCGTATTCCTGGTAGGCGGCTTCGTCCACGAAGCCCAGCATGAACACGAACTCCAGCGGATTCGCGGTGGCGAGGAATTCGTAGAACAGGACCGAGCGCAATTCGCGTGCGACATCGGCACGCAACTGCAGGACGAGTCCCACGAATTCCTCCCGCTTTTCCGGCAGGACCCGCACGCGCATGTAGCAGGCGTAGCCCGGACCGGCCATCGCCTTACCCCAGCACGCGACGGATGGCGGCCTCGATGGCTGCCGCGTCGGGCGCGTACAGTTGCTCGAGGTTCGGCGCGGCCGGCACCGGCGTGTGGGGCGCGGTCACCTTCACCGGCGGCGACTTCAGGCTGCCCAGCGCCTCGCACGCCACGAGACTGGTGATCTCGGACGCCACGCTGCAGTAGGGGTTGCACTCGTCCACCACCACCAGGCGGCCGGTCTTGCGGACGCTGGCGAGGATGGAGGCAGTATCGAGCGGCGAGATCGTCCGCGGATCGATCACTTCCACCGACACGCCCTGGGCCTTCAGGCGGTCCGCCACCTGGTTGGCCAGCATCACCATGCGCGACAGGCCCACCACGGTCACGTCCGAGCCTTCGCGGGTCACCTTGGCGACACCGAAGGGGATCGTGTAGCTCTCCTCGGGGACCTCGCAGGTCTCGAGGTACATGCACTTGTGCTCGCAGAAGACCACCGGGTCGTTGTCGCGAATGGCGGTCGCCAGCAGGCCCTTGGCATCGTAGGCATTGGAGGGCAGCACCACCTTGATGCCCGGCACATGCATGAGCATGTTGTAGAGCGCCTGGGAATGCTGCGGACCCGTGCCGGCACCTGCGCCGATCATGGTGCGGATCACCACCGGCACGTCGGTGCGGCCACCGAACATGTAGCGGAACTTGGCGATCTGGTTGAGGATCTGGTCGAAGCAGACGCCGATGAAGTCGATGAACATCAACTCGGCCACCGGACGGAGCCCGGTGAGGGCTGCTCCGCCGGCCATGCCGATGATGGCCGATTCGGTGATCGGCGTGTCGATCACGCGCCGGCGGCCGAACTCGGCGGCGAGGCCGGCCGTCACGCCAAAGGTGCCGCCTGCGGCCTCCTCGACGCCACTGCTGCCTCCCAGCCCACCGACCACGTCCTCGCCGATGACCACCACGCGGTCGTCACGGCGCATCTCGAGCTTCAGGGTCTCGTTGATTGCATCACGGATGTTCTTGACTGGCATGTCAGTAGCTCGCGTAGACGTCGGTGTAAAGGGCCTCGGGGCCCGGCTTGGGAGCGGCCTTGGCCACCGCCACGGCTTCGTCGATGAGCTCGCGGAGCTCCTCGTCGATCTCGCGGAGTTCCTCGGCGTCGATGCCGAACTCGGCCGTGGCGCGGGCCTCGAACTTCACCAGCGGGTCGGAGGTGCGGCGGAGCTCGTCCACTTCGCCGGCCTTGCGGTAGAGCTGCATGTCGCCCTCGAAGTGGCCGTACCAGCGCATGGCGACGGCCTCGATCGAGGTCGGGCCCTCGCCGTTGCGCGCACGCGTGACCGCCTCGGCCATCGCGTCGTAGACGGCGAAGAAGTCGGTACCGTCGACCTTCACCGCCGGCATGCCGAAGCCACCGGCGCGCCGCGTGATGTCGGCGCTGCCCATGTGCCACTTCACCCCCGAGTACTCGGCATAGCCGTTGTTCTCGTACATGAAGATCATCGGCAGCTTGTGGCAGGCAGCCATGTTCATGCTCTCGAACACGGTCCCCTGGTTGGAAGCACCGTCACCGATGAAGGCGAGCGCGACACCCCGGTTGCCGAGCACCTGCGCGGACAGCGCGGCGCCGATGGCAATCGGCGGGGCACCGCCGACGATGGCATTGGCACCGAGCATGCCCTTGCGCAAGTCCGCCATGTGCATGGACCCACCCTTGCCGTTGCACAGGCCACCTTGCTTGCAGTAGATCTCGAGCAGCAGGCCCTCGAAGTCGCAGCCCTTGGCGATGCAGTGGCCATGGCCACGGTGCGTGCTGGCGATGTAGTCCGAGTCCTGCAAATGCATGCAGGCACCCACGGCAATCGCCTCCTCGCCGCAATACAGGTGCACGAATCCCGGCACCGTACCGGCCTGCACCTCGCGGCGCATCCGCTCCTCGAACTCGCGAATGGCCCTCATCCGCCGATAGGCGTCGAGCAGCATGATCGGGTCGTAACTCATCCAGGTTCCCCCCTCGAACGACTTGACCGATTGCGGTTGCCCGGGCGGCGCCCGGGCAATCCGCCGGGCCCGCTCAACGCGGACCCATCAACTCCAGCGGCGTGCGGTACACCGGCTCGCAGCCATCCGCACCGACGATGAACACGTTTTCCATGTGGCATGGACCGATCTTCGAGCCGAAGTACAGGCAATCCACCGAGATCACCATGTTCTCCTCCAGCGTGAAGCCGGCCGCCCCCACGGTACCCATGGTAGGCGCCGTGAGCGGCATCTCCACCGGCATCATGCCGATGCCGTGCGCCAGCACCAGCAACTTCTCCGGCGCGGACACCCCGGCCTTGCGCATCAGTTCGTGACCGGCCTCCAGCAGGAAGCCCGTGCCGACCCCCGGCTTGAGCTGCGCCATGAGCTCCAGGTAGGCATCACGGACGGTGTCATGCAGGGCCTGGTACTCGGCCGTCGGCTGACCGATGACGGCGGTACGGTTGATGTCGATCCAGAACCCGCCGGTCTTGCCGAGCGTCTCGAGAATGACGATCTGGCCCTCGCTGAAGGACTTGTCGTGGCGCGTACGGAACAGCTCGGGGATGAACTCGCCCTCGAAGGCGCCACCGAACAGCATGCTGCCTTCGTCCACCGGCGTGATGCCGATGCTGGCCATGTACCCCGCCACGGACAGGGTGAGGTCGGTCCACGAGATGCCGGGTTGCAGGCGCGAAGCGGCGAAGGCGATGGCGGCATCGGCCTTCGGGCCGCTGGCGCGAACCGCGGCCAGTTCCACGGGCGTCTTGATGCTGCGGGCACGCACCATCGCATCGATGCCGTCCAGCGGCGGATAGTCGTTGAAGCGGGGATCCTGGCGGACCCAGTTCCACACGCGGAGCTCGTCGAAAGCCACGCGCTTGCCGGCCAGCCCGTGCTCCGCGAGGGCGTCGGTGCTGCCCTCGACCACATTGTTGCGGGTCCCGCCGCGTACCCGGGACCCGAAGATCTCCATGGCGCGGTCGGCCAGCGGCGTGGCCTTGGCGTAGGGATCCTTGGCGCGGGCCATCATGCAGAAGGTCAGCAGCTCGGTGAGGCGCAACTCCTGCGCCCGATCGGGCTCGCCGGCGGCAGCAGAGACCGCCAGCAGGCCCACGCTGGCCTCCGGCATCACCAGCACCACCGGAATGGCGGGATCGCGGGCGACGATGGCGGCGCAGATGGGCTCCTGCAGCGTCCAGTACTCCATGATGGAGCTGTATCCCGTGGAATAGACCACGTCATGGGTATTGGTGAGGACGATGGCATCCCAGTTCTCGCGGACGAGTTGCTCGCGGATGCGCACCAGACGCGGATCAGTCATGTTCATGCCCCCGGGGACGGCCCCGGCCGCCCCACCATCATTAGTTTTCTCGACGATCTCCCGATTTCATCCGCTTCCGGATGGAACCGAACTAAAAAACAGTCAATCCTGTTTTTTTATATACCACCTCCCGAGCGAACTCCAGCACTTTTTTGTGACCCTCGATATCCATGGCCCCGACGGATGCGGCGGACCCGGTTCCCAGCCGCCCTTGCCCCGCGATGCCCCTATACTGACGGGATGAAACTGCACCAGCTCCGCTACCTGGCTGCCACGGTCCAGAACGGCCTGAACATCACGGCGGCCGCCAAGAAGCTCCACACTTCGCAGCCGGGCGTTTCCAAGCAGCTGAAGCTGCTGGAGGACGAACTGGGATTTCCGCTGTTCGAGCGTGACGGTCGCAACTTGTCGGGCCTCACCCCGGCAGGGCAGGAGGTGGTCGACCGGACGCTGCGCATCCTCGAGGAAGTGCAGAACATCCGGCGGCTCTCGGCCGAGCATCTCGACCAGAAAAGCGGATCGCTCAGCATCGGCACCACGCACACCCAGGCGCGGTATGTGCTCCCGCCGATCGTCGCGCAGTTCCGCAAGAGCTATCCGGACGTCGACCTCCATCTCCATCAAGGCACCACCGAGCAGATTGCCGACATGGCTGCGGCAGACCGCATCGATTTCGCCATCGCCACCGGTGGTGAGGAACAATTCCCGAACCTGGTGCTGTTGCCGGTCTATCGCTGGCATCGGCGTGTCGTGGTGCCACGCGAGCATCCCCTGGCCGCGGTAAAGCAACTGACCCTGAAGGCGATCGCCCAGTATCCGATCATTACCTACGTGTTCAGTTTCAGCGGCCGCAGTTCGTTGCCGGCGCTGTTCGAGGCGCAGGGACTGAAGCTGAACGTCTCGCTGACGGCACGTGATGCGGACGTGATCAAGACCTACGTGCGGCTG
>JBJTPC010000175.1:0-2984 GCA_046074905.1 Gammaproteobacteria bacterium | reverse complement strand
CGGTAGGGACATCCGCTTCCCGCGGTGGAGGTCTCGGCGATGCCGCCGTGGCCGGTGCCAAGGCGGGAGCCACGGCAGGCGACACCAGCGGTGGCGAGGATGCGGACGGTGATGGCCAGCCCGACGGCGCGGCCGGCGCCGGGGCGGATGCCAACCGCGACGGCGGAAAGCCCGGCGGCTCGCCGGGCGGTACCCGCGGACCGGAGGGCAGCGCTCCTGCCGGTAGCGGCGCCGCCGGTGCGAAGGGCGCGGCCGGCGATGGCTCTGCGGGCAACGGCGGGACACCGGGTGGGGCGGCGGGTTCGGCTCAGGCGGGTACCGGCGGCTCGCCGGGGGGCGGGCCGCAAGCGGGTTCCGCCGAGCGCCGCGAAGCCATCCTGCGTCGCATCGACGAATCCCTCGGCGTTTTCGATGGGCGCATCCGCGGCGAACAGCAGGTGATCGCGGCGGACCGCTCGGCACGAGCCGGTACCACGGGAGCGGGCGGCGGTCCGGGTGAGACGGGCGATGCTGCTGCGGGCGCCGCAGGTACGGGCGAGGGACAGGCGGACGGCAAGGAAGGGCGCCAGGGAGGCATGAAGTCCGACCCCGGTGGTGCCGGCGGCAAAACGGGGACCGGCGCGGGCGGGCAAGGCGGTGAGGCCGGTGCCACGGGCGCTGCGGGCGAGGGTGCCGCCGGCGGCGGCAAGGGCACCGGGTCCGGCGCAGGGGGTGGTGGCAGCGGTGGCGGGTCCGGCCCAAGCACCATCCCGCCGGACATCCCGGATGGCAGTGACGATGACATCGTGGCGCGCCAGATCCGCGAAGCGGCCATGAGCGAGACGGACCCGGAGCTGCGCGAAAAGCTCTGGGAGGAATACCGCAAGTACAAGAAGGGTCAGTGAGCCAGTCTCATCGGACCGGAGGAACTCGAGCCATGCAACCTTTCCGCCGACACCTGCCCATGACGGAGCCTCGTCGCCAACGGGTTCTGGCGCCCGTGGCCACCTGGCTGGCGGCCTTGCTGCTGGGCGGTTGCATGGTGCAGGAGACCCTGCCGGTGCCCAAGCTCACCGCCGCCCAGGCGGTGCAGGAGGTCCCCGAGTCCCAGTTGCTGGACGTGGGCATCCGCCTGTTCGATCCCGGACTCTCCAAGGACGTCCTCGACGATCCCGAGGTGGCGGAGAAGAAGGGCGTTTATCCCGACATCCGCAAGGCCGAGGCCCGCTACCTGCCCACCGTGCTCCGCGACACACTGGAGGCGACCGGCCAGTGGGGCGTGGTCCGCGTCATCCCGCCTGCAGTCGAGGTGATGGACGTCATGGTCGAGGGCCGCATCGTCGAGTCGAGCGGATTCCGTCTGGCCTTCGAAGCCCGGGTGAGCGATGCCACGGGACGGGTGTGGTTCAACCGCCGCTACGAGCAGGAGGCGGACACCACCAGCTACCGCGAGGATGCGCCGCGGGGCAGCAACGGGCGCGTCCGTGATCCTTTCCAGAACCTCTACGTGCGCCTGGCCGACGACCTCCTGGCCTACCGCCGCCTGCTCGACGGCGCCGCGCTCGAGAACGTCCGCCGCGTGGGCGAACTGCGCTTCGCGCGTGACATCGCGCCCAAGGCCTTCGGCGATTACCTCGCACGCAATCCGCAGGATGGGCTCTGGATCGCGACCCGTCTGCCGGCCGAGGACGACCCGCTCCTGCAGCGCGTGCGCACCATCGGAGAGCGCGACGAAGCCGTCATCGATACCGTGAGCGACTACTACGACGGGTTCGCCGAGCGACTGCACGAGCCCTATGCGAACTGGCGGCGCTACACCAACGACGAGATCATCACGCGCGACAAGCTGCGCCGCCAGGCCAACGCGCGCAAGGTTCTGGGGGCCGCCGCCGTGCTCGGCGGCATCTTCGTCCCCGACAACTGCAACAGCAATACCTGTGACCGCGCGGTCAGCGTTGCCCGTGCCGGGGCCATCTACGGTGGCGTGCAGGCGGTGATGAGCGGCATCGCCAAGGGTCAGGAAGCGAAGATGAACGAGGCGACGCTCAAGGAGTTGTCGAACTCCTTCCAGAGCGAGGCCAAGCCGCAAGTGATCGAGGTGGAGGGGCGGGCCCTCAAGCTCACGGGCACCGCCGAGGAGCAGTACGCGGAATGGCGTGCCCTGCTGGACGAGTTGTTCGAGGCGGAGACCGGCGGTCTGGCCCCGCCCCCGTCCGTCCCGGCCACCACTACCGCCTCCCCGCCGCCGCCGGCCACGCCACCGCGATGACCTCGCGGGACGAGTGGGGCCCCGGCGCAACGGTCGCGGGCCGGTTCGTGCTGGTACGGCGGTTGGGAACCGGCGGCAGCGGCGAGGTGTGGCGTGCCGATGACCTGCAGCTGGGTCGACCGGTGGCGTTGAAGCGCCTGCACCTGCCGCAGTTGCCGGCCAGTCGGCTGGAGCGCGAGGCCGAACTGGCGAGCCGTCTCGACCATCCGCGCATCGTCAGGACGCTCGGGCTGGTTCGTGACGCGGGTGGACTGTACCTGGTCCAGGAGTATGTCGCGGGCGGTGATGCCCGCCGGCTGCGGGGTCGACCCTGGCGCGAATGGGTGCCGGTGCTTCGCGAAGTGGCGATGGCGCTCGAAGCCGCCCATGCGGCGGGCCTGGTGCATCTCGACCTCACGCCCGGCAACGTCCTGCTGGAGGACGGCGTCGGTACCCGGCTCGCCGACTTCGGCGTGGCGACGGCGCTGGGTGCGACGGGCACCGCCGCCGGCTCGCCTTATGCACGCAGTCCCGCGGGTTGGCGCGGTGAGCCATGTGCTACCGCGGACGATCTCTACGGCCTGGGCGCGCTGGCCTACGAGTGGCTGGCGGGCCATCCACCCTACTATCCCGATATCCGCGCCGCGCGCGTCCTCGCCGGTCCGCCGCCGCCGCCGCAGTCCGCGGGTCGGCCCGTGCCGGCGGCCTTGGTCGAACTGGTCATGGACTTGCTGTCGCCGGAAGCCACGGCGCGTCC
>JBJTPC010000174.1:0-2147 GCA_046074905.1 Gammaproteobacteria bacterium | reverse complement strand
GCCAGGTGTCGCTGACTGTGTTCATGGCACGAATCGTCGTTTTCGTGCCGGCCGATGCGGCACTCCTGTGCCCGTTGTACCGCATCTTCACGCGGATCTGCGCCGGCGACGATGTCGCCGGCGGCCGCTCCACCTTCATGGTGAAAATGACCGAAACCGCGAACATCCTGCACAACGCCACCGCTTCCAGCCTGGTGCTGATGGATGAGGTCGGCCGCGGCACCAGCACCTACGATGGTCTGGCGCTCGCCCACGCCTGCGCACTGCATCTGGCCAAGCGCACCCGTGCCTTCACGCAGTTCGCCACCCACTACTTCGAGTTGACGCGCTTGCCGCAGGAAGCCGAAGGCGTGGTGAACGTGCATCTCGATGCGACCGAGCATGGCGAACGGCTCGTGTTCCTCCATGCCGTCCGCGAGGGGCCGGCCAGCCGCAGTTACGGGCTGCAGGTGGCCCTGCTCGCGGGCGTGCCACGGGAGGTGGTGGCCATGGCCCGACGCCACCTGGAGCGACTGGAGCGGCAGGCGGAGGCACAGGCCCGTCTGGCGAGTGGTCCCCAGGGGCAACTGGATTTCGAGGAGACGCCACTGCGCATCGAGATCGACAGCCCACTCGCCGTCCCGGCTGGCCCGGACTACACGCCGCTGCTGGACGAAATCGCCACCGCCGATCCGGATCGCCTCACCCCGCGCGAGGCCCTGGACCTGCTCTACCGGCTCCGCGCGCTGCTGCCACCGCCCTGACGAAACGGCGGTGCGCTGCCTCAGCCCGGGTTCGCGGGAGTTCCAGTGCCTGCCGGGGCAGTACCGGCCACCAACTGTGGCGGTGTCCGCACGCGGATATGCAGTTCGCGCAACTGTTTCTCGCTGGCCGGCGTCGGTGCGTCCGTCAACGGGCAGCCGGCATTCTGCGTCTTCGGGAAAGCGATGACATCGCGGATGCTGTCGGCACCGGACATGAGCATGACGAGGCGGTCGAGACCGAACGCGATGCCCCCATGCGGCGGGGCTCCGTACTGCAGCGCCTGCAGGAGGAAGCCGAACTTCTCCTCGGCTTCCTCTGCGCCGATGCCCAGCATGCGGAACACCGTGCTCTGCAGATCCTGGCGGTAGATACGCACCGACCCGCCACCGATCTCGGAGCCGTTCAGCACCATGTCATAGGCCATCGCCAGCGCCTCTCCCGGGTTGGCCTCGAGCGCCGACGGGTCGAGGTTCACGGGCGAGGTGAACGGGTGATGCATCGCGTTCCAGCGCTGCTCGTCCTCGTCGAACTCGAACATCGGGAAGTCGACCACCCACATCGGGGCCCAGTCGCCCTGCACGAGATTGCGGTCGTGGCCGAGCTTCAGACGCAATGCACCCAGCGCGTCGTTCACCACCTTGGCCCGATCCGCACCGAAGAAGATGAGGTCGCCGTCCTGCGCTCCGGTGCGCGAGAGGATGCCGGCGACGGCTTCGTCGGAGAGGAACTTGAGGATGGGCGACTGCAGGCCCTCGCGGCCCTTGGCCACCTCGTTCACCTTCACGTAGGCCAGGCCCTTCGCACCGTAGCGCGCCACGAAGGCGGTGTAATCGTCGATTTCCTTGCGCGAAAGCTCGCCACCCTGTGGCAAGCGGAGCGCCGCCACGCGACCCTGCGGATCCTTGGCGGGCCCGGCGAACACCTTGAAATCGCAGCCGGCCACCAAATCCGCCACATCCACCAGTTCCAGCGGAATGCGCAGGTCCGGCTTGTCCGAGGCGAAGCGCCGGATGGCCTCGGCATACGGCAGGCGCGGGAATGGATTGGGAAGCTCGACGTCCTTGACGGTCTTGAACAGGTGGCGGGCGAGACCTTCCATCAGGTCCATGATCTGGTCCTGCGTCAGGAAGGAGGTCTCGATATCGACCTGCGTGAAGTCGGGCTGACGATCGGCGCGCAGGTCTTCGTCGCGGAAGCAACGGACAATCTGGTAGTAACGATCGAAGCCGCTCACCATCAGCAGCTGCTTGAAGATCTGCGGCGACTGCGGCAGTGCGAAGAACTTGCCCGCCTGCGTGCGGCTCGGTACGAGGTAGTCGCGCGCGCCTTCCGGCGTGGCCTTGGTGAGCATCGGCGTCTCGACGTCGACGAATCCGTGCCCGTCGAGGTACTCACGCATGGCG
>JBJTPC010000173.1:0-9150 GCA_046074905.1 Gammaproteobacteria bacterium | reverse complement strand
ACCCGAGAACACGTGCCCGAACTGCGGCGTGCGATGGCGCATCACCATCTCGGTCGGCATGCCGAGCGCGGCGAGCGTGTCGCGCTCGAACCGGTCGATGTCGATGTCCGCGCCCCCGGCAAGATGCAAGCGCATGTCGATGAGCGCGCTCGACAGGTATTCCACCGTGCGGAAACCCTCGTTGAAGGTTTCGGCGCGGGCAATCTTCGCGGTCAGCTCGGCCGGCATGGGCTCGCCGGTCTTCACGTGACGGGCGTAGGTGTTCAGGACCTCCGGCGTCGACAGCCAGTGCTCCAGCAGTTGCGAGGGGAACTCCACGTAATCGCGGGCCACGGCGGTGCCGGCGAGCGAGGGGTAGTTCACGTTCGACGACAGGCCGTGCAGCGCGTGACCGAACTCGTGGCACAGCGTCTTCGCGTCATCCCAACTGCCGAGAATCGGCTCGCCGGGGGCGCCCTTCACGAAGTTCGAGTTGTTCGAGACGATGGTGGTCACCGGGCCGTCGAATTTCGACTGTGCCCGGTAGGCATTCATCCAGGCCCCCGAACCCTTGCCCGCACGGGCATAGGGATCGAAGTACCACAGGCCGACATGCTTGCCATCCGCGCCGAGCACCTCCCAGACGCGCACGGTGGGGTGGTAGACCGGGACGCTGCCGGCCGGTACCGGCTCGAAGCGGAACCCGAACAACTGCCCGGCCACCCAGAACATGCCCTCGCGGAGCTTTTCCAGCTGCAGGTAAGGCTTCACGCTGCCGCTGTCGTAGGCGTAGCGCGCGGCCCGTACCTTTTCGGCGTAGTAGCGATAGTCCCAGGGGGCGATGGTGATCTTCGCGCTGTCCTTGCCCCCGGCCTGGGCGGCCTCGGCATCGGCCAGTCGCTGCATGTCGCGCACCTCCTCGTGCACGCGCGCCACTGCCGGCTTCCACACCGCTTCCATCAGTGCGAGCGCACGCTCCGGCGTTTTCGCCATGGCGTTCTCGAGGCGCCAGTGCGCGTGCGTGGCATGGCCGAGCAGTTGGGCCCGCTCGAAGCGCAGCTTGAGAATCGCCGAGGCGATGGCGTTGTTGTCATTGGCATCGCCATGGTCGCCACGGTCGGTGAACTCCCGCCATACCTTCTCGCGGAGATCGCGGCGGGTGGAGTTCTCGAGGAACGGCTCGACGCTCGAACGCGTGTTGGCGATGGCCCATTGGCCCGGCTTGCCGGCGGCAGTGGCCGCGGCGGCATACGCCTGCACCAGCGAGGCCGGCAGTCCGGCGAGCTCGTCCGCCGAGGTCAGCCAGGTGATTCGCGCCTCGTCCGCCAGCAGGTTCTGGCTGAAGCGCGTGTACAGGCCGGCGAGTTCCTGTTTGATCGCGCCCAGGCGCTGCTTCTTCGCGGCATCGAGCTTGGCACCGGAACGGGCGAAGCCGGTGTAGGTCGTCCAGGTGAGCCGCTGCTGCTCGGGGGTCAGGCCGCTGCGGGTACGGGCCTCGTACACCGCCTCGATGCGGGCGAACAGCGCGGCGTTCTGCGTGATCTTGTCGCCGTGGGCGGCGAACTTCGGGGCCACGGCGGTCTCGATGGCCTGCACCTCCGGGGTGCTCAGCGTGTCGGTATGGATGCCGAACAGGGTGGAGGTGCGCTCCAGTGCCTTGCCGGCGCGCTGCAGCGCCACGATGGTGTTCTCGAAGGTCGGGGCGGCCGGATTGTTGGCGATGGCCTCGACCTCGCGCAGTTCCTCGGCCATTCCGTACTCGAGCGCGGCCTGGAAGTCCGCCACTTTCACGCGATCCCACGGCGGGACGCCGCCGTAGGGTCCGCTCCATTCGGCCACCAGCGGGCTGTTGGCGAGGTCGGCGACGACCGGCGGGGGCGTGGCCGGGGCGTTGGCCTGGGGGGGCGCCGGCGTGGCGCCGAGTGCAGCGTGGGGCATGGTGATTCCGGTGCAGAGCGTGGCGGCGAGCAGCAGCGCGGCCGGGCCACGGACATCAGGGTTGCGGTCGATCATGGAACCTCTCCGGTCTAGAGGGGGGCAAGCATAGCCGGAAGGCGCCGTCGTCGGGCGCCTCCCCGGGCGCGCCGCGCGCGCTCCGGCGTGGAGTCAGGAGTCCGCGCCGGCGGAACCCCGCCCGGTCCAGTCCGGATCCGGGAGATGGGTGAAGGCCAACCGCAGGCTCTCGCCCCAGCTGTTGCGGATGCCGCGGAAGTATTCGTGGTCCTCGCCGATGCTCAGGTGACGTGCCACCCGCAGCGCATCGCGGCGGATGACCACCAAATCGAGCGGCAAGCCGACGGACAGGTTGGAGCGGATGGTGCTGTCCATCGACACGAGCGCGCACTTGATCGCCTCGTTGAGACTGGAAGAACGCCGGATGACGCGATCGAGGATCGGGCGTCCGTACTTCGATTCACCGATCTGGAAGTAGGTGGTGTCCGGGGTGGCCTCGATGAAGTTGCCGGCGGCGTAGATGGAGAACAGCCGTGGCAGCTCGCCGGCGATCTGTCCCCCCATGAGGATTGCGGCATTGAAGTCGATGCCGAATTCCTTGAAGGCATCGGCATCGCGGGCATGCACCGTGCGCACCGCATCGCCCACCCGCTGCGCTGCCTCGAACATGGTGCGCGCATTGGCGAGGCTGGGCGGGCCCGACGGGTCGGCGATCGCCTCCTGCAGGTGGTTGACCACCGCCTGCGACACCGCGAGATTGCCTGCCGTCTGCAGCACGATGACGCGCTCGCCGGGTTGCTCGAACACGGTGACCTTGCGGAAGGTATTGATCTGGTCGACGCCCGCATTGGTCCGCGAGTCCGACAGGAAAACGAGCCCGGTATCGAGCAGGGTGGCAACGCAGTAGGTCATGACGGAATTCTACTGCTGCTGGCCGACCAGCACGCGGACGCTCAGTGACTCGCTGCCGCCGCCCCGACGGATGCCACGCACCGGCGCGGCATCGAGGTAGTCACGGCCCACCGCGAGGCGCACATGCCCGCTGCCGGCCGGGATGCCATGGGTCACGTCGAGCCCCATCCAGTAACCCCGATGGTCTTCGCCGGGCATCCAGACGTCGATCCAGGCATGGCTGGCGAGATCGCCGGCGTGGCCCGTGAACAGGTAGCCGCTCACGTAGCGGGCCGCGAGACCGGAGGCCCGGCAGCAGGCCAGGAACACATGGGCGTGGTCCTGGCAGACACCCTCCCCGCGGGTCAGGGCTGCGGCTGCCGGCAGGTCCACGGTGGTGGCACCCGGGGTATAGCGGACCGCCTCGCGGACGCAGCGGGCAAGGTCGTGGAACCGCTCCAGCCGGGCGGCGGGGGATTCGCGGGTCATGCTGGCCCCGGTGTCGCCCACCGGATGCGCCAGCAGATGATCGGCGAACGCCTCCTGCAGGCGGGCCTGCACGGCCAGCGCGCGGATGCCCGCATCGGCTGCGGTCAGTGGCGTGGCGCTGAGGTAGACGAGGGGCGAAAGGCCGCCCTCGTCATCCACCCGTCCGTCCTCGCAGCCAGGCTCGGTCTCGACGATGCCCTCCACCAGCAGGCGCAACTCGGTGAGCGGCTCGTCGACGGTCAGCAGATGGCTGAGATTGCCGAAGGCATCCGCTTGCTCGGCGCGGCGGCCGGGGGTCTGCAGGCGCCACTGCAAGGTGCGCTGGCGGGATTCGCGACGCGGCGTCAGGCGCAACTGCTGCACGCTTTGTTCCACCTTGCGCTCGTAGCGGTAGACCGTCTCGTGATGGATGTACAGGCGCATCAGGCGGCCTCCGTGCTGCCGGTCATCGGGACGAGGAAGTCCTGCGCGATCCGCTTGCCCAGATCCTCGAGACGGCGCGTCAGTGCACCGAAGAACCCGGGGCCGAGTTGCGGACGCCACTCCTCATATCGGGCGTAGTGGAACCAGGCGTGCAGTTCGCCGGCGCGACGGATGGTCTCCGGGGCCGCCCCATCACGGGCAATCGCACCGAGGAACTCGTTCACCTGGTTGAGCGAGCGATGCACCGAGCGCGGCATGGCGTCCTGCAGCAGCAGGAGTTCGGTGACACGGTCCCGGGAGACGGCCTCGCGATAGAGGCGGCGGTAAGGCTCGAATGCCGACAGGGCCCGCAACACCACGGCCCAGTCCGCGGTCGGGGTGTCATCCGCCCAGCGTGCGGCCAACAGGCGCACCGTGCCGTCCGCACGTTCAAGATAGCTGCCAAGGCGCAGGAAGGCATGCGCCTCGTCGCGCAGCATGGTGGCGGTGATCACGCCATGCACCAGATGTGCGCGGTCCTTCACGAACTCGAGGAAGGCGCTGTTGTCGCGCGGCGGCATGTCGGGGCGTGCATGGGCGGCGCGGCCACGCGCCTCGAGCCAGGCGGCATTCAGGGCCTCCCAGGTTTCGGCGGTGATGGTGCCGCGCACGGCGCGCGCATTCTCGCGCGCGGCCTGCAGGCACGAGAGGAGGCTGGCGGGCGTGTCGCGGTCGAAAGCCAGGTAGTGGAACGCCGTCGCGGGACGGACCTCGCCATGCAGGGCGTGATAGTTCGCCGCTTGCGACAGCGAGTCCAGCGTCGCCTGCCAGCCGGCGGTGAGGGTTTCGGCGCTGCGGGGCAGCAGGCTCTGCCGATGATGGGCGTCCAGCAGGCGTGCCAGGTGTTCGGCGCGCTCGAGGTAGCGACCCATCCAGTAAAGATGGTCGGCGGTGCGGCTCAGCATGAGGGGTTTTCCTCCCGCCGTGCGGCGGTGGACGAAGTGCCTTCGGTGACGGGTTCGTCCTCCACTACCCAGGTGTCCTTGGTGCCGCCGCCCTGTGAACTGTTGACCACCAGCGAACCGGCGCGCAGGGCCACCCGCGTCAGGCCGCCGGGGACCACCGTGACCTCGTCGCGCGTGGACAGCACGAACGGCCGCAGGTCGACATGGCGCGGGGCGAGGCCCATGTCCACGAAGGTGGGTGAGGTGGACAACGCCAGCGTGGGCTGCGCGATGTAGCGTTCCGGGTGCGCCACGATCCGCTCGCGGAAGGCGGCGATTTCCGCACGGGTCGCGGTGGGACCGATCAGCATGCCGTAGCCGCCGGCACCGTGAACCTCCTTGACCACGAGGTCGGGGAGGTGCGCCAGCACATGGGCGAGGTGGTCTGGGCGCCGCAGCACCCAGGTATCGACGTTGTCCACCAGTGGCGCCTCGCCGAGGTAGAAGCGGATCATTTCCGGGACGTACGGGTAGATGGACTTGTCGTCCGCCACGCCGGTGCCGATGGCGTTGGCAATGGTGACGCGACCGGCCCGATAGGCATGCAGCAGGCCGGGGACGCCGAGCGTCGAGTCCGCGCGGAAGGCGAGGGGATCCAGGAAATCGTCATCCAGCCGGCGGTAGACCACGTCCACACGCTGCGGGCCGCGGGTGGTTCGCATCCACAGGCGCTCGTCGCGCACGAAAAGGTCCTGGCCCTCCACCAGTTCGATGCCCATCTGCTGCGCGAGGAAGGCGTGCTCGAAGTAGGCGCTGTTGTAGGCCCCAGGCGTGAGCAGCACCACGGTGGGGTCCGTCACCCCGGCGGGGGCCACGCGCTTGAGGTTTTCCAGCAGCACATCCGGGTAGTGTTCCACCGGTGCCACGGCCTGCGACGCGAACAGGTCGGGGAACAGCCGCATCATCATCTTGCGGTTCTCGAGCATGTACGAGACGCCCGAGGGGACCCGCAGGTTGTCCTCGAGGACACGGAAGCGGCCCTCGTGGTCGCGCACGATGTCGATGCCGGCAATATGGGCGTAGGTGCCGCCGGGCACGTCGATTCCGTGCATCTCTGGACGGTACTGCGCGTTGCCCAGAACCTGTTCCGGTGGAATCAGCCCGGCACGAAGGATCTCCTGGCCGTGATACAGGTCGTGCAGGAATGCGTTGAGCGCCCGCACGCGCTGCTTCAGGCCGGCCTCGAGACGCGTCCACTCCGCGCGGGGCATCGAGCGCGGCACGACGTCGAAAGGGATCAGGCGCTCGGTGCCCTCATCCTCGCCGTAGACCGCGAAGGTGATCCCGACGCGATGAAAGAGAGCATCGGCCTCGGCGCGTTTCTCGGCCAGCCATGCGGTCGGGCGCTCCGCAAGCCACGCGGCATAGCCGCGGCAATGCGGGCGCGGATGCCCGGCGGGATCGAGCATCTCGTCGTACGGTGGTGGTCGGCCGGCGGGTGCGGCGGCAAAGTCGGGCGCAGACTCGGACATCGTGGGTTCCCCTTCCGGTCGATACTAGCGAGAAATGTGCCAACTGGCAGGCCGCCGCAAGGTTGGGCGCAGGGAATTGATTTGCGTGGGGTTTTCGCTCACGTGCCGGACGGAGGGTTTCGTGTTTCGCACCAAAATGGGGCGCCGTGGACGGTGCTGGGGGTCGCGTGCCCCATCACGTGGTGCCGCGAAGGGTCGCGGCGCTCGTCTGCCCTCCCGTCCCGCCCAGGTCCCCGGGCCGCAGGCCCCGAACTTTCAATCCGCGGACCCCAAACCTACAATCGCGGGATGACCCGCAACCGTTACGACTGCAGCCAATGCCCCGGCTTCTGCTGCAGCTACTCCCGCATCGCCATCTCGGACCACGACATCAAGCGGCTGGCGAAACACTTCGACCTGCCATTCGAGCAGGCACGCGACAAATTCACCTACCACTACACGGCGGATGGCTGCGACGAGCGGGTGCTGCGGCATCACAAGGACGAGGTCTACGGCTCCATCTGCCGCTTTTTCGACCGCGAGGCCCGTCGCTGCACCGTCTACGCCGCGCGACCGCATGTCTGCCGCACTTATCCCTACGGCACCAAGTGCGGGTACTACGAGTTCCTGACCTTCGAGCGCACCCATCAGGGCGACGACGAGCACATTCCACGTTGCTAGACACCCGCAGGGTCGGCTCGCCGCGGCTCGGACGCCCGCGCAGGCTGTTGTTTTTCGGTTTCCGCCGCAGGAAACCCGGCGCGGGCGGTTGTTGTATTTTCGCACACCCCCTTTCAAGTGTTGTTTTTAGGGGATATGCTCCCCCCTCACGCTTGGCTTTGTCTGCACGGGATTCACGGGTGCGGGAGTCAAGGGACCCTTTTCCGGCCGCCGGGCCCACAGCCCGGGACGGTCGGTTGGCAGGGCCCGCGAGGGTCCGAAGAAAGTCTGTTTTCAGGAGGATTCATGCTCAGCAACCCGAAGCTCGCTAGTGCCGTGCGCCTGGCGCTGGTGTCCAGCGCGGCCACCGCGGCCCTCTACGCGCCGGCCACGTTCGCCGCCGACGATGAGGCGATGGAAGTCGTCGTCACCGGTACGCGTATCGCCAAGCCGGACCTCGAGTCCAACAGCCCCATCACCACGGTCACTGCCGAGACGCTCGAGCAGCTGAACACCGTCAACCTGGAAGGCCAGCTGCGCCAGATGCCGCAGTTCCTCCCGGGCTCCACCGAGTACATCAACAACGGCAACCCGGGCGCCGCCACCATCAACCTGCGTGGCCTCGGCTCGAACCGTACCCTCGTCCTCATGGACGGCAAGCGCCTGCCCCCGTTCGGCACCAGCGGCGCGGTCGACATCAACCTGATCCCGGCAGCCCTGATCGAGCGCGTCGATATCGTCACCGGCGGTGCCTCCGCCGTGTACGGTTCGGACGCGGTCTCGGGCGTGGTGAACTTCATCACCAAGAAGGACTTCGAAGGCCTGCAGATCGACGCGAACACCGCGCAGTACGGCAAGGGTGACGGCCAGGTCGTCAACGGCGCCATCACTGCCGGCGGCAAGTTCGCCGACGATCGCGGCAGCGCCGTGATCTCCTTCGGCTACACGCAGCGTGATGCCGTCCTCCAGGGCGCGCGCGCGTACTTGAACTACTACCTCGCCCCGGGCGCCTACGGCATCGACATCCAGGATCCGGCCCGCCGCGGTGGTTCTTCGAACGCCGGCGCCACCCGCGCCTCGATCCCGACCCTCGGCACCCGTCACTTCCTGCCGGACGGCCAGCTGCTCTCGGCGGCCGGCACGAACGCCACCCAGTACGGCCCGAACCGCTTCTACAACTACAATCCGTACAACTACTTCCAGGTCCCGCAGACCCGCTGGTCGGCGATGGGCAGCCTGAACTTCCAGCTGACGGATTCCGCGGAAATCTATGCCCGCGTGTTCGCGGTCAACGGCTCCGTGCCCACCCAGCTGGCCCCCTCGGCCTACTTCGGTGGCTCGACGCTGGACTTCACGGTCAATCTGGACAACCCGTTCCTCTCGACCGCCCAGCGCACCGCGCTTATCGGCGTCTACAACACCCTGAACCCGACCGCTCCCTACAGCGCCACGGCCGCCGCCGGCTCGCAGCGCGTGACGGTGGCCGGCCTGCGTCGCCGTCTGCCGGAACTCGGCAACCGCGAGGGCATCTCCGAGAGCAAGACGTTCCAGATCTCCGGCGGTGTCCGCGGTGACATCGGCGATTCGGGCTGGAACTACGACGTGTCCGCCCAGTGGGGCCGCGTGTCGCGTCTCGACGGCCTCGAGAACGACGTCAGCATCTCCCGCGCCCGCCAGGCGCTCATTGCCATCCAGGGCCCGAACGGCGTCCAGTGTCTGGACACCTCCGCGGGCTGCGCGCCGGTCAACCTGTTCACCGGCAACGGCTTCGTCGACGCCTCCACCGGCGTGCCCATGACCGGCACGATCTCCCAGGCGGCCCTGGACTTCATCCGCGCCAACTACTACTCGACGCAGGTCACCGAGGCCCACAGCGCCTCGGCCAGCGTCTCGGGCGAAATCGCGGGCTTCCAGTCGCCGATGGCGGATGCCCCGGTCAGCCTGGCCTTCGGTGTGGACTGGAACGAGTACACCGCGGACTTCCGTCCGGACGACCTCACCCGCTTCGGCGGTGCGATGGGTCAGGGTGGTACCTCGCCCCCGCTGTCGGGCGCCGTGGACTCCAAGGAGTTCTTCGGTGAGGCCTACATCCCGCTGGTCACCGGCAAGGCCGGCATCGAGAACCTCGCCCTCGAGCTCGGCTATCGCTGGGCCGACACGAACCTTGCCGGTTCGTTCGGCACCTGGAAGGCCGGTCTCGAGTGGGCGCCGGTGCAGGATATCCGCGTGCGTGCCATGGCGCAGCGTGCGGTCCGCGCGCCGAACATCGGCGAGCAGTTCGCACCGCTGTCGTTCGGCCTGACGGAGATCAACGCCGATCC
>JBJTPC010000172.1:0-2080 GCA_046074905.1 Gammaproteobacteria bacterium | reverse complement strand
CAGTTCACGCGAGGAGCCGCGTACCTGCAGACCGCGGAGCGTGCCGATGAGCGCAATCAGGAAGCCGAACACCGGTGCCTTCACCAGGCCCGCCCAGAAGGTGGTGGGCGCGATGGCCTCATCCATGCGGGACAGGAACTGGTTGAGGGGGATGTCCACCAGCGTCCAGGAAAGGACCGCACCGCCAGCCAATCCCATGAAGTCAGCGACGATGGTCAGCAGCGGCATGGCGATGAACAGCGCCAGCACCCGCGGCAACACCAGAACCTCCACGGGATCGAGACCCATCGCCTCCAGCGCATCGACCTCGTCGTTCAGCTGCATCGCACCCAGTTCGGCGGCGAAAGCGCTCCCGGAGCGCCCGGCCACGATGATCGCGGTGAGCAGCACCGCCAGTTCACGCAGCACCGAGAGGGTGATGAGATCGACAACGTAGATCTCTTGACCGAAGGCGCGCAACTCCTTGGCACCGATGTAGGCCACGATGACGGCGATCAGGAAGGCAATCAGCGCCACGATGGGGACTGCCTGCAGGCCCGTCTCGTGGAGATGACGCGTGATCGAGATGCCGCGCAGGCGACGCGGCGAGAGCAGTCCGCGACCCAGTGCCAGCACCACCTTGCCAAGCAGCACCAGGGCCTCGCGCAGTCCTTCGCCGGCACGGAGGACGCGCGCGCCCAGCGCCGCTGCCACTTCGCGCGGCGCACGGTACCGGGCGGAGCGCGGCGAGGAAACATGGGCAGCGGGGGCAGGCGGATAGCGATCGAGCAGGGCCAGTGCCGCGGGCCGACCCCGTGGCCAATCCGGTTCCAGACCGGCATCCCGACATCGTTGCTCGAAAGCCGCGAGCAGGCTCGCCGCAGCCAGATCGAGCGGGGCAGCGGTGGCCGGAAACAACAAAACCCAGCCTTGGGACGGCAACTCCACCGCGGCCAGCGCCTGCTCGGCGGCTGCCGCCGTCGGCGCATGCCAAGCGCCCTCGAGAGTCAGTTCGAGCCCGGTGGAACTGGTTTCGGCGCGCAGCACGCCCGCTCCTCGCTGGGGGCCAATGACTGCATGCTATCAGCCCCGGGGACGCCCGCGTGTACGGTCGGGGCCGGAGTCAGCACCCGATGGCGAGCACCGCGACCGCGAGGTCGCCCTCAGGGCGTGGCCACAGCACCTCGTCGTCGACCCGCGCCCCGAGGAGGGCCCTGGCCAGCGGCGAGACCCAGCTGATCCGGCCCCGGGCGAGATCGGCCTCGTCCTCGCCGACGATCCGGAATCGATAGCGCTGCCCGTGTTCATCCTCGAGTTGCACCTCGACCCCGAAAATGACCCGCTCCGGCGGCGTGGCCGGGGGTGGCACGACGATCGCCGCGGCGAGACGCGCTTCGAGCCAACGGACCTCGCGCTGCCATTGAGCCAGCGAACGACCGTCCACAGCAACCCGTCCGGCGGCCTGATCCGCCGAGGCTCCGGCCAGCGCGCGTTGCGCGGCAGCCAGCCGCCGCCCCATGGCCTCCCGTCCGTCGGGCGTCGTGTAGTTGGGATGGGGACTGAGCGGCAGGTCGGGGAGGTCGGCGTCGCCGTCACTCTCCTTGACGAAGGCGCGGCTCAAGGCTGCGCCGCCACCACCACGCGGATATCGCCGCTGCCCGTATCAATCCGGCCACGATGCACGCCGGTACCGACCACCACGGTACGCCGGTCACCCGCATGCTCCACACGGGCGGCACCGCGGGCACTGACCTCGCCGCTGCCGGTGTCCACCTCCAGCGTCAGCGAGGGTACGGTCGAGGAGTCCAGCGACACCGAACCGCTGCCGGTATCGATATCCAGGGCCTCCACCGCCCCGAGATCGCCCTGCACCGTCACCTCGCCACTGCCCGTATCGGCATCGAGACGACGGACCCCGCGAAGGTCGGTCACGCGCACCGACCCGCTACCCGTATCCGCCTTGACGTCGCCGGCGTGACGCTCAATGAGGACGTCGCCGCTGCCGGTATCCGCCAGCAGCTCGCCGACGCCATCGCGGACCCGCACGCTGCCGCTGCCGGTATCCGCTGCCTGCCGACCGATGACGGTCTCAAGCAGGATG
>JBJTPC010000171.1:0-5064 GCA_046074905.1 Gammaproteobacteria bacterium | reverse complement strand
CCCGGTATCGGGGTCGTCGGGGGGAGCCAGTGGGTCGTCGACGGGGTTCATGGGGTCTCTTGAAAGGTTCGTCATGAGGTTGAGTGAATACTACCATCAATCAAACACTAGTCAATAGTCGATACTAGTTGATGGAGTCATCGACTGTTGCAATCGTTTGCAAACTCCGCTCGCCGGGTTTGTGAGCGGTCGCGATTCCTCGCTATAGTGCTCGGAAGGGGAACTCGACAACGGAGCCGGGTGGATGATCAAGACCGCAGCGCGTCTCAACTCTGGCCGCTACGTCAGCCGACTGACCAGCGGCACCATGGCGGTCGTGATGGCCGGTGGGCGCGGCGAGCGGCTCCGGGAACTCACTGCCGGCCGTGCCAAGCCCGCCACGCCGTTCGGCGGCAAGTTCCGCATCGTCGATTTCGTGCTCTCCAACTGCGTCAACAGCGGTATCCGCCAGATCGCGGTGATGACGCAGTACAAGGCGCAGTCGCTCATCCAGCACGTCAACCGCGGCTGGGGTTACCTACGCGGCGAGTTCGGCGAATTCGTCGACGTGGTACCGGCGCAGCAGCAGGTCGGCGAGCACTGGTATCGCGGTACGGCCGATTGCGTCTACCAGAACCTCGACTACATCCGCGCCTCGCGACCGAAGCACGTGCTCGTGCTGGCCGGCGACCACATCTACAAGATGGACTACGGCTCGCTCATCGCTTACCACGTGGAGAAGAATGCCGACATCACCATCGGTGTCGTCGAGGTGCCGGTGACCGATGCGCGCGAGTTCGGCGTGCTCACCGTCACCGAGTGGAACAAGGTGGTGAAGTTCGCCGAGAAGCCGGCCCGGCCGGACCCGATTCCGGGCCGCGAGGACACGGCGCTGGCCTCGATGGGCATCTACGTGTTCAACGCCGCGCTGCTCGAGCGCATGCTCACCGAGGATGCCGCGGACCCGCATTCCGCGCGCGACTTCGGCAAGAACATCATTCCCGGCGCGATTGATCGGCTGCAGGTGTTCGCCTATCCCTTCCAGGACGTGAAGACGCGCGCACAGGCCTATTGGCGCGATGTCGGTACGCTCGACGCCTACTACGATGCCAACCTGGAATTGGTCGATGTGGATCCCGAGCTGAACATCTACGACGAGCAGTGGCCGATCTGGACCTACCAGGTCCAGCAACCGCCGGCAAAGTTCACCTCCACGCCCGAGGGTGCCCGGGGCCTGATCGAGAACAGCATGATTTCGGGAGGCTGCATCATCACCGGCGCGCAGGTCACGCGCTCCATGCTGTTCAGCGATGTCCGTGTCAGCGAGGGCGCGGTGGTGGACCGCTCGGTGATCCTGCCGCATGTCGAGATCGGGCGCGGCTGCGTGGTCCGCAACGCCATCATCGATGAAGGCGTGGCGCTGCCGGATGGCATGCGCATCGGTCTGGATCGCGAGCTCGATGCCCAGCGGTTCCGCGTCACCGAGCGCGGAGTGGTGCTGGTCACCGCCGACATGTTGCGCGACGCCTGATGGCTGGCCCGCTCCGGGTCGTCCTCTGCACGCACCTTCACCAGCCGCTTTACCGCGATGCCGGCAGCGGCCGGCAGGTGCTGCCCTGGGCCTACCTGCACGCCCTGCAGGAATACGCGGATCTCACCCATCACCTGGAGCTGGCGCCCAATGCCACCGGGGTGCTGAACCTTTCCCCGGTGCTGCTCGAGCAGCTCGACGACTACGGCGCCGCCCTCTCGCGGGCGCTGCGCGGCGGTCCGCCGCCGCAGGACCCGGTGCTGGCGCTGCTCACGCCCGGTGGTCGACCCCTCGACAGCGCCGCCTGGCCCCCCTTGCTGCGCGCGGTGCTCGACAGCGCCCCGCCCCGCATCGCGAGTCGCTACCCACCCTACCAGCGCCTGCTCGAGATGGCGCGACAGGCGCTGGCCAATGGCACCAGCCATTGGCTGTCGTCCGGATTCCTGCGCGATCTCGCCGCATGGCATCACCTCGCCTGGTGCGGCGAGAGCACGCTCGGTGACGAGCGGGTGGCCGGCCTCATCGCGCACGGGCTCTCGCAGGGGCCGGTGGTGCCGGCGCGGTTCGGCGAGGAGGACCTGCGCCTTTTGCTCGAGGTGGTCACGGATGTCGTGGTGGGGCTGGTACCGCGTTGGCGCCGGCTGCTGGGCTCCGGACGCATGGAACTCTCCGCCTCGCCCTGGGGACATCCCCTGCTGCCGGCGATGCTCGGCAGTATCGCCGAACTGCCCGACCTCTATCCCGGTGGCGCCGGTCGTGCCAAGTGGCATCTCGCCCGCGCCCAGCAGGCCTTCGTGGAGGCTTTCGGCATCCGGGCCCGCGGCGGCTGGTTGCCCGGCGGTGCGGTCTGTGCCAAGTCGGTCGCCGCACTCGGTGGCTTCGGACAGGCCTGGACGCTCACCGGCGAGGAAGTGATCCGTGACAGCCTGAAGGCCGGCGCCACGGACGGTCGCGTCCCGTCTCGGATTCCGGCACGCGCCTGGCGGGTTGCGGGCGTGCCCGGTGTGGTATTCGCGCGGCATGCAGCGCTCAGTTCGCTGGCGACGCACTACGCCGGCTGGGAGGCCGGACGCGCTGCCACCAATTTCATCGAACACCTCGCGCGCGTGGCTCGCGAGCATGCCGATGATCCGCATGCCGTGGTCGCGGTCGTCCTCGGCGGCGATCGCGCGGATTGGCCCGACGGCGGGTTCGCCTTTCTCAGCCATCTGTTCGCGCGACTCGCCGACCGGGATGACGTGCAGGCGACCACTTTCTCCGCGGTGCTGGCCGAGCCCGACTGCCAGGCCGAGTTGCCCACGCTGGTGGCCGGCAGTTGGGAGTCGGGCGGGTTCGCGTCGTGGGCGCGCGGTCCCGAGCGGCAGGCGGCCTGGCAGGTCCTGTGTGGTGCCAAGGAGGCCTTCGACCAGGCCGTGGTCGAGGGGACACTGGACGACGCGGCCCAGGCGCGCGCAGAGTTGCAGTTGGCGGCTTGCGAGGCGGCGGATTTCCCGTGGTGGCTCGGCGAGGAACGCCCCACGCTGGCCCGTGCGGCCTTCGGAGCCTTGTTCCTGGCGCACCTGCGTCACCTGTACCGGTTGCTGGATGAGCCCGTGCCGGCGGCGGTGGAGGCGCTCGCCTCGATGCTGCCGCCGGCACCTGGTGTCGTGGACATGGAGTGAAACGATGCAGACTCTCGCCTTTCCTGCCGTGCGCTGGCGCGGCCTGGCCTTCCTGCTGTTCGCCATGGTGCTGCTGGCCGGCTGCGCCCTGGTTCCAAAGTTCGAGAAGCCCACCCTCGAACTCGTGAACCTCAAGCTCGCCGACGGCAATCTTCTCAGCCAGCGGTTCGAGGCGCGGGTCAAGGTCTACAACCCCAACTCCCGGGCCCTGCCGGTGAAAGCCCTGCGCTACACGGTGGAAATCGATGGCAAGACCTTCGGTCGTGGCGAAAGCGCGCGCGCCTTCACCGTGCCGCCGCGCGGCGAGGCGGAGTTCGACATGACCCTGGATGCCAACCTGGCCGGTGCGGTCGCGGCCGTGCTGCAACGTCGCGACCGCATGAAGGGACGCACGGTGGATTACCGGCTCAAGGGTACGGTTAACATCGACCCTCCAATGATGGGCTCGCTCGAGTTCGACAGGTCGGCACTTTCCGCTTCTGAGCGTGCCGGCGCGCCGGGAGCGTTCCGCCCGCGCCCATCGACGCTTGGCGTCTCAACGACCGGTGAGGCGGGCGAACAGTTTCTCGTAGAAGCCGGCCTGACGGTCCCAGGAGTAGTCCTGCGCCATGGCGTTGCGCTGCGCCCGGCGGAAGTGGTCGGGTTCGCCGTGGAGCCACAGGAAATGCTCCAGCGCCCAGCGCAGTCCCGGGCCGTCCGCGTGGTCGAACACCACGCCGGACCCCTCGCCGGTGGCCGGATCGTAATGCTGCACCGAATCCGCCAGCCCGCCGGTCCGGCGCACGATGGGCAAGGTCCCGTAGCGCAGGCTGTACATCTGGTTCAGGCCGCAGGGCTCGTACCGCGAGGGCATGATGAAACCGTCGCTCGCCGCCTCGATCCAGTGCGCCAATTCCTCGTTGTGGCCGCGGTGGAAGACCACCTTGTCCGGAAAGCGGTACTGCAGGTGTGCGAAGAAATGCTCCAGGGCGCCATCGCCGCTGCCCGTGGCGACGAGGCGAAGATCCCGTTCCTCGAGCAGCGTCGGCAGGCTTTCGTAAAGGAGGTCCAGTCCCTTCTGCCAAGTCAGGCGGCTGACCACGCCGAGCAGCGGAGCGGTGCGGGTCGGCGCCAGGCGCAGACGGTGCAGCAGGGTGGCTTTCGCCGCTGCTTTCCCGGTGAGGTCGTCGGGTCCGAAGCGATCCGTCACGTAGGGATCATTGCGCGGGTCCCATTCGGCGTAATCGACGCCATTCAGGATGCCGATGAGCGAATCGCCACGCTGGCGCAGGATGCCGTCCAGCCCGAAGCCATGTTCGGGAGTGCAGATCTCACGCGCATAGGTGGGGCTGACGGTGGTCAGGGTGTCGGCATGGAGCAGCCCGTGCAGCAAGGCGTTGATGCGTCCGTCGCGCAATTCGTCCTGGTGCAACTGGCTGATGCCGGCGCCCAATGCAAGGTCCTCGGCATGGTGGGCGGAGAACACGCCCTGGTAGCCGAGATTGTGGATGGTGAACACGCTGCGCGTCGTCGCGAACAGGCGATCCCACGCATAGAGCGTGCGCAGGAACAGCGGCGCGAAGGCGGTATGCCAATCGTGGCAGTGCACGATGTCGGGGGCGAAGCCCATGCGCTGGCAGGAATCGAGCGCCGCCCGCGTCAGCAGCAGGAAGCGACGATGCTCGTCCGCGTCCTGGCCATACAGGGCCGGACGATGGAACAGTTCGGGGCAATGGATGAGGTAGACCTTGAACTGTGTCCCCGGCACGCGGGCATGATGCAGGGAGTAGGTATAACGATGCGGGCCGAGCGGCAACTCCACCTCGCGGGCGAAGTCGACCTCCCAGCGATCGAGCCGCAGCGCATCGAGACTGCCGTAGGCCGGCAGGAACACGCGCACGTCATGTCCGCGCG
>JBJTPC010000170.1:0-2120 GCA_046074905.1 Gammaproteobacteria bacterium | reverse complement strand
GTGATGCGACCATCGACGCCGCGGCGGAGGGCAGTCGCCGGCTTCTCGCTGATGGAGTTGCTGGTGACCCTGGCGATCGTCGGCATCCTGGCTGCCATTGCCTATCCGTCCTACCGGGCGCAGGTGATGCGCACGCAGCGGACGGATGCCACGGCAGCCCTGCTGCGGGTGGCGGCTGCCCAGGAACGGCACTACCTGCAGAACAACAGCTACGCCGCCACGGGGGTTCTCGGGACGGCGCCGCCGACGGGGCTGGGCATTGCCGGAACCGACCGTGGCTACTACACCCTCAGCATCGAGTCGGACGATCTGGCCACCGGGTTCACCGCCGTGGCCGTACCGGTGGCCGGCGGGCCGCAGGCGGACGACGACGATTGCGCCCGGTTCACCCTGACCTAGGCCCAGTTGCGCGGCGCCGAATCCGCCGGCGGCGGTGACAACACCGCCACCTGCTGGCGCTGATCCCCGGGCGGTACCGTTCAGGTTCCCGGCGGGGGCGCCCCGGGTGGGTTATAATGCGCCGCTTAACCCGGCCCATCGGGCGAGTGTGGCGGAACTGGTAGACGCGCTGGATTTAGGTTCCAGTGGGTAACCCCCGTGAGGGTTCGAGTCCCTCCTCTCGCACCACGGCCCCGGGCCGTTTCACGAAGAATTCCCAATCAGGACAAGAGGTTGGTTCAGCCATGAGTGTGTCGGTGCAGGTCACGGGTATCCTCGGTCGCCGGATGGAAGTCGCAGTGCCCGCCGAGCGGGTGGAGAATGCCTTCTCGCTTCGCCTGCAGACGGTCAGCCGTTCGGCCAAGATCAAGGGCTTCCGCCCCGGCAAGGCGCCGCTGGACATCGTCCGCCGGCAGTATGGCGGCCAGGTGCGCGACGAGGTCGTCAACGAACTCATCGGCCAGGCGCTGAGCGAGAGCCTCCGTCAGGAGAGCCTCCAGCCCGTGGGCCAGCCGCAGGTCGAGCCGCTCTCGCTCGGCTCCGGCGAAGACCTCCGCTTCGCGGCGCACTTCGAGGTCTATCCGACGGTCAACCTGCAGGGCCACGAGGGCATGGAGCTCACCCTGCCCGAGGTCGCGGTGGCCGATGCCGATGTCGACGCCATGATCGAAACGCTCCGCAAGCAACGCCCGGACTATGTCGAGGCCAGCCGCGCTGCCGCTGACCAGGACCGTGTCACCGTCGACTTCGAGGGGACCCTCGACGGCGTGCCGTTCGATGGCGGCAAGGCTGAAGGCATCACCTTCATCCTCGGTGCCGGACGCATGATTCCCGACTTCGAGACCGGCATCCGCGGTGGTAGCGCTGGCGAGACCCGCACCTTCGACGTCAACTTCCCCGCCGACTACGGCGCCCCGCAGCTGGCCGGCAAGACGGCGCAGTTCACGGCCACCGTCCGCAAGGTCGAGGAAGCGCAGCTGCCCGAGCTGAACGACGAATTCTGCAAGGCCTTCGGCATCGAGGAGGGCGGCGTCGAGCGGCTGCGTGCCGAGGTACGCGACAACATGCAGCGCGAGCTCGAGCAGACGCTCCGTCAGCGTCGGCGCAGCGCCATCCTCGACAAGCTGGCCGAGTCGAACCCGCTGGAACTGCCGCAGCTCCTGGTCGAGCAGGCGATCCGCGAGTTGCAGTTGGACATGCTCCGCCGCATGGGCGCCCGCGATGCCAGCAAGCTGCCCCCGCGCGACCCGTTCGTCGACCCGGCCCGCAAGCGGGTCCAGATCGGCTTGCTCATGACCGAGCTCATCAACCGTGCCCAGCTGCAGCTGGATCCGGCGCTGGTCGAGGCGCGAATCAAGGATGCGGCGGCACAGCAGCCCAACCCGGAGGAAGCCGAGAAGCAGTTCCGCGGCGACCAGCGGGTCATCCAGCAGGTCCAGATGGGCTTGCTGGAGGAGATGGCCCTTGAATGGGTCGCCTCGCGGGCCAATGTCACCCGTCAGCCCACCTCGTTCCGTGAAGTCATGAACTTCGGGGCCGAGGCGGCAGTCTGATTTGCGGAAGCCGTCCCGGAATCCGGGACGGCGGTCCAGTACAAATGGAGCGGCCATGAACGAGCAAGCCCTGAACCTGGTCCCGATGGTGGTGGAGCAATCCGCCCGGGGCGAGCGCGCCTACGACAT
>JBJTPC010000169.1:0-2948 GCA_046074905.1 Gammaproteobacteria bacterium | reverse complement strand
CTCCCGCGGCTCGCGTCTCGGCCATCCTCGCCTGGTCGGCGTTGCCGGGCGCCAGCCGGCACCACTGGGGAACGGAGTTCGACGTGATCGACCGTGCGGCGCTACCGCCGGGCTATCGGGTGCAGTTGATTCCGGCCGAGTATGCGCCCGGCGGACCCTTCCAGTGGCTGGGTGCCTGGCTCGACCGCGAACTGCCGGGACTGGGTTTCCACCGACCGTATCGGCGCGACCGCGGTGGTGTGGCGCCGGAGCCCTGGCACCTGAGTTGCACGGCGGTAGCGCACCTCGCCTCCCGCCGCCTGCGCCTGACACATTTGCGGGACGCCATCGCACAGGCGCCCATGGAAGGCCGCGAGGCTGTCCTTGATCGGCTGCCGGAGCTTTATGAGCGCTACGTGCGGCGGGTCGACCGCCCACGCTGAGACCACCCGACCGACGTGGCGAGTCAGCCGAGACGCTTGCCCTGACGCCGGAGCCGGCGCACCAGCAATCCGGGCATCCAGCGCTTGAAGCGCCATAGCCAGCGGGAATCGGCTGGCAAGGCGAGATGCAACTTGCCGGCGGCGACTGCCTCCAGCACCTCGCGCGCGCACTCCTGCGCAGTGAAGCGGCTGCGCTCCATCCAGCGACGGGCCGCAGCCATCTCGCGGCTGCCGGCGCGTGCGCCTTCCAGCAAGCGTGTCTGGAAGAACGTCGGCATGACGGCGAGTGCATGGACGCGGCTGTCACCGAGTTCCGCCTCGACGGTTTCGGTCAGCGAGATGACGGCAGCCTTGGAGGCGTTGTAGGCCCCCATCAACGGCGCGGCGGCGAATCCTGCCGCCGAGGCGATGTTCACCAACGCGCCACCGTCCGGGGCCCGACGCAGGTGCGGCAGCGCCAGGCGCGTACCGGTGGCCACGGCGACCACATTGATTTCCATGACCCAGCGCCAGTCGGCGGTGGAGGTGGTTTCCATCCGGCCGGCCGCGGCGACGCCGGCGTTGTTCACCATCAGTTCCAGTCCGCCGGTGGTGGCGACGAAGCCCTCGAATGCCGCCGCGAAGGCGTGCTCGTCGGTCACGTCGGCCGCCTGGTCGTGGAGCACGGCACCAAGGGCGGTGAGCGCCGGTGCGGTTTCCGCCAGTCGGGCCGGGTCCCGGTCGAGACGACCGATCGTCCAGCCGGCACGGGCCAGTTCGGTGCACAAGGCGAGACCGAGACCGCTCCCGGCCCCGGTGATGAAGGCACGACGCCGCGGCCAGCGGTCGCCGAGCCGCTGCGCGGCTTCAGGCATTCCAGACGTCCTTGAGCTTGCGGACCATCAGCGAGCGGACTTCCGGCATGGGGTTAGGGTCGCGCGTGAACACGGGAGGCTGGCGCCGCAGGAGCGGCCAGTTGCCGGTGCGCAGGACCTGCTGCAGGAACGACATCATCCCGTCGATGGCCTCGATGTAGGGGTTGCGTCCAGCGTACAACACTTCCATCAGGCGATAGGAGCCCTCGAACGCGCCCTCCAGTCGCTCGCGGCGCGTGGCACTGACGAACATGGGCGTCCGGCGCAGCAGGTCGATGCCGGAGGCGTAATGGACGACCACCCGCCCGTCCGGGCCGCGACCATGGGCCATGCCGGCCAGCACGAACTCGGGATAAAGCCGATCGCGGCATTTCTCCAGGTAGCAGCGGTCGGACAGCTGCGCGAGCAGGTCCGCCGTGCCCAGCAGATGTCCCATCTTGCGGTCGCGCGGGTCGCTGACCTGGAGGCTCTCCAGCGGCACCTCGTAACCGGTGAAGTGCACCGTTTGCGTGGCCACGGCAACCCAGTGGCCGAGACCGACCGTGGGCAGGAATCGACCGAGGATGCGTGCACTGCGCGACACATGGGTTCGGGTCAGTTCGGCACCGTTGCGGACCGGTTCGCCCGTCTCGCGGACATAGCCCGCGTCATGGAACAACGAGGTGATCAGGCCGACCGCTGCGCGTTCCGCTCCCATGCGCCATTCCAGCGGACGGGAGCGCTCCCAGGCCACCAGCAGGCGCGCCATGGCCAGCACGTTGTCCAGGGTGTGCTGGCGGTCGTGGTAGACGGTGTCGATGCCGAGGTAGCCGGGAATCTCCCCGGCGAACAGGTGCTCGATGAACTCGAAGGCCGCCTCGACCGGGGAAAAACTGCCCTCCGGCCATTGCTTGACATAAAGGTCCTGGACCGCCTGCCGGGTAGCGCTGACCGAACTGACCTGAACGGTGTTCGTGACGTCGTAGTCGCTGCGCCTGTAGCGCGGCGGACCGAGGCGCGCGCTTGCCTCGGCAGCCGTCTGGATGGCCATCGTGACAGTCTAGTGACACGGGCAGGGCCAAACCGGAACTGGCGCACGTTTTTACAGGATGAATTCCGCCACTACCGGGGCGTGGTCCGACGGGCGCTCCCACAGGCGTGGCTCACGGTCGACGTGGCAACCCGTGCAGCTCGCAGCCAGCGCGGGACTGGCGAGCACCAGGTCGATGCGCAAGCCGTGATTGCGGCGGAAGGCACCCATCCGGTAGTCCCACCAGGAAAAGCTCTTTTCGGGCTGCTCGAAGCGCCGGAAGACATCCTCGAGTCCCAGCGCGAGGAGTTTGCGATAGGCGGCCCGCTCGGGTTCGCTGACCAGCACGCCTCCGGCCCATTGGGCCGGATCGTGCACGTCGCGATCGTCCGGTGCGATGTTGAAGTCGCCCACCAGCGCCAACCGGGGATGTGCGGCAAGTTCCGCCGCCAGGTATTCGCGCAGGCGTTCCAGCCATCCCAGCTTGTAGGGGTATTTCTCGGAATCGACCGCCTGGCCATTGGGGACGTAAACGCAGACGACACGCACGTCCTCGATGGTGGCGGCAATCACCCGCCGTTGCGGATCGTCGTAGCCGGGAATGCCGATGGCGATGTCGGCGAGCGGTGCGCGCGACAGCAGCGCCACGCCGTTGTAGGTCTT
>JBJTPC010000168.1:0-2506 GCA_046074905.1 Gammaproteobacteria bacterium | reverse complement strand
CCACCGCTCGCTCGCGCAGCAGATTCCCGGCGACGGTGAACAGGTACGCCTCGGGGTTGGCGATGGCTTCCGGTTCGGGTACGCGGAGCAGCCGCAGATAGATTTCCTGCGAGAGATCGGCAATTTCCGTGCCGGGTCGCGCACGGCGCCGCAGGAAGGAGCGAAGCCGCTCTCCCCTTTCCGCCAGCAGGCGGTCAAGCCAGTGTTCGGGATTCGCGCCCATGCACCCCGCATTCCACCACCGGCCACCCCGGCAGCGGGGGGGCTCACTCCGGACTTAGAGTCCCACGACGGAAAATCGGGTACCGCCGGAGTCGGGGCGGCACTTGCCGGTGGCGAGGTATGCCGCTGATCGGTCAGCGCACCTTGACCCGCAGCACCAGCAGGCCGGCGATGAGGAAGCAGATGCCGCCAATCATGAGGGCATGGATGGGCTGCCCGCCGAACGCCACCTTCAGCACGGTCCCCAGCACGGTCGCCGCCACCAGTTGCGGAATGACGATGAAGAAGTTGAACAGCCCCATGTAGATGCCCATCTTCGCTGCCGGCACGCTGTCCGCCAGCAGGGCATAGGGGAGCGAGAGTATCGAGGCCCAGGCGAAGCCAACCCCGACCATCGACAGCAGCAACCCGTGCGGATCGCGGATCACCAGGAAGGAGAGGAAGCCCGCCGCGCCAAGCCACAGGTTCAGCAGATGCGCCTTGCGCAAGCCCAAAACCCGTACCATCGGCGGGATGAGCAGCGCGGCCACCGCCGCGAACCCGTTATAGGCACCGAACAGCACGCCGACCCAGTTCGCGCCGGCGTTGTACGCCTCGCCGGACGTATCGGTCGCGCCGAAATGGACCGCGGTGACGGCCGGTGTGGTGTAGATCCACATCGCGAACAGCGCCACCCAGGAGAAAAACTGGACCGGGGCCAGCTGCCGCATTGCCTGCGGCATGTGGTCGAGATCGCGCAGGATGCTCACGAACAGTCCGTCGCCGGTGGTGCCCTGTCGGTGGGCCATCCTCGCGAGGCCCCAGACCAGGCAACCGGCGCCCAGCAGGAACAGCTGGCGATCGAGATCGAGCACGTAGACCAGTGCGAGCAACGCCACGCCTGCCGCAGCCCACGACAGGCCCGTGCCGGGCGCGGCGCCCGGCGGCGTGTCGTCGGACGCGACCGTCCCCTCGGCACCGGCAAATCCGGCGAGTTCCTGCGGCGAGTACTCGCGCGTGCTCACCACGGTCCACAGCACGGCACCGAGGAACGCGGCGGCGCCGAAATAGAACGAGTAGCGCACCGTGTCCGGCACCTGCCCGGGCGCTGCGGTGTTCGCCACTCCCTGCAGTTCCATCAGGTACGGGAGGGCGCTGCCCACCACGGCACCGATGCCGATGAAGAACCCCTGCATCGAATAGCCTCGGGCCCGCTGCTGCGGCGGCAGTTGGTCCCCCACGAAAGCGCGGAACGGCTCCATCGAGATGTTGATCGAGGCGTCGAGGATCCACAGCAGGCCGGCCGCCATCCACAGGGCCGGCACCGCGGGAAAGGCGATCAACGCCAGCGAGGACAGCACCGCACCGGCCAAGAAGTACGGGCGGCGTCGACCGAGACCATTCCAGGTGCGGTCGCTGAAGTAGCCGACGATCGGCTGGACCAGCAGGCCGGTCAAGGGCGCGGCGATCCACAAGGCGGGTATATCGTCCACCGAGGCGCCCAGCGTTTGGAAGATGCGGCTGACGTTGGCGTTCTGCAGCGCGAAGCCGAACTGGATGCCCAGAAAGCCGAAGCACATGTTCCAGATCTGCCAGAACGACAGTGCCGGCTTGTCGCGCGGCAAGCGTGCCGCTCCCGTTTCGGTGGACATCCGCGAACCCCCTTGACCCTGTTGTGATTCGACCCCGACCGCTCGACGGTGCGGGGCTCGGTCGCGCTAGTGTCCGCCGACGTCGCCCGCACTGGCAATGCATACGTATGCGAGAATCGCGACGGACCAGCCATCCCGGAGCCAGCGTGTCCCATCATCACCAGTTCTACATCGACGGCGCCTGGGTTGCGCCAGCGGCTGGCGCCATGGCGCCCCGTTTCACCGTCAGCAATCCCGCCACCGAGGAGCCGCTGTTCGAGTTGTCCCTGGGCTCGGTCGCGGATATCGACCGCGCCGTCGGCGCTGCCCGACGGGCCTTCGAAACCTACTCGCTCTGGTCACTCGAGGAGCGCGCCGCCCTGCTCGAGCGCGTCATCGCAGGCTACAAGGCGCGCATGAAGGAAATCGCGGCGGCAATCTCCGACGAGATGGGCGCACCGCTGGGCTTCGCGGAGAAGGCACAGGCCGCCGCGGGTCTCGGGCACATCGTGACCACGCTGAAGGTGATGCGCGAATATCCCTGGGAAGAGCCGATGGGTCGCGCCCTGCTGGTCAAGGAGCCGATCGGCGTGGCGGGCCTGATCACGCCCTGGAACTGGCCCATGAACCAGATCACCTGCAAGGTGGCCCCGGCACTGGCGGCCGGCTGCACC
>JBJTPC010000167.1:0-4362 GCA_046074905.1 Gammaproteobacteria bacterium | reverse complement strand
GGTACCGGTGCCGTTCTCGCGTGTCGTAGGCGGCCACCGCAATGCGGAGGCGGCGCAACGGCCGATCTTCCATGCGGAGCGCCTGCCGGGATCGCCGGACTACGACCAGATGGGACTGCCGCCGGGTGAGATCACCCTGGCGACCTTGCTGCGGGGCCATGGTTACCGCACGCTGCACGTCGGCAAGTGGCATCTTGGCGAGGCGGCGCGCTTCTCGCCCAATGCGCATGGCTTCGATGAGAGTCTCGGCTTTGCGGCAGGGGCGTCGATGTTCCTGGCCGAAGATGACCCGCGCGTGGTCAACGCCAAGCTCGCCTTCGACCCCATCGACCGTTTCCTGTGGGCCGCCCATCCGTTCCACCTGCGCTTCAACGGTGGCACGGCGTTCCGTCCGCCACGCTATCTGACGGACTACCTGACCGATGAAGCCCTCGCCGCGATCCAGGCCAATCGTGCGCGGCCCTTTTTCCTCTATCTCGCCTACAACACTCCCCACACTCCCTTGCAAGCGGCGCGCGAGGACTACGAGGCGCTTGCCGGCATCCCGGACCATACGCGCCGCGTCTATGGAGCCATGATCCGCTCCCTCGATCGCAACGTGGGTCGGGTTCTGGATGCGCTGGACCGGTTCGGCCTCGCCGAGAACACGCTGGTCGTATTCACCAGCGACAACGGGGCACCACATTCGAACGGCCTGGCGCAGTTGAATGCCCCCTACCGCGGCTGGAAGGCCACCTTCTTCGAGGGCGGCATCCATGTCCCGTACTTCATGCGGTGGCCCGGACGGATTCCCGAAGGAACACGCGTGCCGGCGCCCGCCACGCACTTCGACGTGTTCGCCACCGCCGCCGCCGCCGCCGGCGTACCCATCCCCCGGGATCGTGTCATCGACGGGATCGACCTGCTGCCCGCGGCCGTCGAGGGTGCCACGGTGCCGGCCCGCGACCTCTTCTGGCGGTCCGGAAACTATCTCGCGATCCGCAGTGGCGACTGGAAGTTGCAGCGCTCGGTCAACCCGGACCGCACGTGGTTGTTCAATCTCCTCACGGACCCCACCGAGCAGCACAACCTCGCGGAACGCCTGCCGCAGCAGCGGGATGCGCTGGTTTCCCGACTGCGTGCCTTCGACCAGGCCCAGGCCAAACCCCTCTGGCCATCCCTGCTGGAAGCGCCGGTCCCCGTCGACCGGACCTTGAATTCCCCTGCCGTTCCGGCGGAGGATTACGTCTACTGGTCGAACTGAACCGCCCCCGGCCCCGCGTCCGGGGAAACCCTCGACCGCGAAGGAACCGCTCATGATGTCCAGAACCGCTGTGCTGCTCCTGCTGGCCCTGGCCAGTGCCGCATCGATGGCACAGGTCGGAGTGTCCGACCCGATTCCCGCGGGACCGTCGCGCGGCGAACGCATGGTATCCGTGGAGCGCAAACTCGGGGCCCCGACTACCCGTCACGATCCGGTCGGTCGGCCGCCCATCACCCGCTGGGACTACCCCGGGTTCAGCGTCTATTTCGAGTCGGATCGCGTCATCCACACGGTGCGTCGTCCCTGACGCCCGCAGGGTAGAATCGCCGGCCTCATGGCCCGCTCCACGTTCGACCTCCCCTTTCCCACCGCCGCGCAACCACGAATCGCCTGGGGTCAGCTGCAAGGTGCTGCGCGGGCGCTGGCGCTGACGGAGGCCGCTGCCCGACATCCGGCTCCCCTGCTGGTGGTGACGGGTACCAGCCGCGAGGCGGAATCGCTCCATGGCGAACTGGCATTCTTCGCGGCGCGCGACTTGCCGGTGCTGCACTTCCCGGACTACGAGACGCTCCCTTACGACCTGTTCTCGCCGCACCCGGACCTGACCTCGCAGCGCCTGGCTGCACTGGCGCGCCTGCCGACACTGCAGCACGCGCTGGTCGTCACCTCGGTGGAGGCGCTGCTGCAACGCCTGTCACCGCGGGCGTTCGTCGAGGCCCACACGCTGCAGTTGAACGCCGGCGAACGGCTGGACGTGGAGGCGTTTCGCCAGCGCCTGACGGCGGCAGGTTATGCCGCCGTATCGCAAGTGGTAGCCCACGGCGAATTCGCCGTGCGCGGTTCGCTCATCGACCTCTTCCCGATGGGGGCCGCCGCTCCCTACCGCATCGACCTGTTCGACGACGAGGTCGAGAGCATCCGCACCTTCGACCCCGATACGCAGCGCTCGACGGACAAGCTGGCGGGCGTGAAATTGCTGCCCGCCCGCGAGTTCCCGCTGCTCCCGGAGACCATCAAGGATTTCCGGCGGCGCTACCGCATCCGCTTCGAAGGTGACCCGACCCGCAGCCTGGTCTACAAGAGCGTGAGTGAGGGTCGACCGACCGGTGGCATCGAGTACTACCTGCCGCTGTTTTTCGAGGCCACCGCCACCCTCTTCGACTACCTGCCGCCGGGCAGCTGGCTGGTCGACACCGCCGGCGTCGAAGCCAGCGCGGCGCGGTTCCTGACAGACACCGCGGAACGCCACGAGCAGCGCCGTCACGACCTCGAACGTCCCCTGCTGGCACCGCTCGAGCTGTTCCTCGGGGCCACGGAACTGGAGCGGGCCCTGGCTGAACGGCCACGCCTCGACCTGTCACGCGTGAAGGTGGAACCCCTCGGAACACCGCATCTGCACGCCAATGCCCCCACGTTCCTGCCGCCGCCGCTGCGCGTGGATCCGCGGGCCCAGCATCCGGCCCGCGAACTTGCCGACTTCATCCGCGGCTTCGAGGGACGGGTGCTGATTGCGGCCGAGTCGGCCGGGCGGCGCGAGGTGCTGCTGGAGCAACTGCGCCAGCACGATCTCTATCCCAAGGCAGTCGAGGGCTGGTGGGAGTTCCGCGGCAACGGTCTGCCGCTGTGCATCACCGTTCAGGCCGAGGCCGGCGCGCTGCACTCGCCTGCGGCGGGCCTGACCATCATCACCGAGGAACAGTTGTTCGGCGAGCGGGCCCGCACGGAGCGCCGCCGCAAGCGCGCCGAGCGCGATCCCGAAACGCTGCTGCGCGAACTGAAGGACCTGGCGGAAGGCGCGCCGGTGGTGCACGAGGACCATGGGGTCGGACGCTACCGCGGACTCGAGGTGATGGAACTCGATGGCCAGCGCGCGGAGTTCCTGGTGCTCGAGTATCTCGGCGGCGACAAGTTGTTCGTCCCGGTACAGGCACTCGACCGCGTCAGCCGCTACACGGGCGCTCCCGCCGAGACGGCCCCGTGGCACAAGCTGGGTGGCGAGGCCTGGGCAAAGGCCAAACGCAAGGCAGCGCAGCGGGTCCGCGACGTGGCGGCAGAACTGCTGGACCTCTATGCCCGCCGTGCCGCCCGCCAGGGCGAAGCCCTGCCGCTGAAGGAAGCGGAGTACGCCGCCTTCGCCGCCGGCTTCCCGTTCGAGGAGACCCACGATCAGGCCGAGGCCATCAAGGCCGTGCTGGCAGACCTCGCTGCGGGAAAGCCGATGGATCGCGTGGTCTGCGGCGATGTGGGGTTCGGCAAGACCGAGGTGGCGATGCGCGCCGCCTTCGCGGCCGTGCAGGCCGGCAAGCAGGTGGCCGTCCTCGTGCCCACGACGCTCCTGGCGCAGCAGCACTACCAGAACTTCGCGGATCGTCTCGCGGACTGGCCGGTGAAGGTGGACAGCCTGTCACGGTTCAAGTCCGCCAGGGAATCCACCGGGGTGATGAAGGGGATCGAAGCCGGCACCATCGATATCGTGGTCGGCACGCACCGCCTGCTCCAACCGGATCTCAAGTTCAGGGACCTCGGCCTGGTCATCATCGACGAGGAGCATCGCTTCGGCGTCCGCGACAAGGAAAAGCTCAAGACGCTGCGGGCCAACGTGGACGTGCTCACGCTGACCGCCACGCCAATCCCCCGCACGCTCAACATGGCTCTCGGGGGACTGCGCGATCTCTCGCTCATCACCACGCCACCTGCCGATCGCCTGGCGGTCCAGACGTTCGTCTGCGAATGGAATCCGCCGGTGATCCGCGAGGCCTGCCTCCGGGAACTGCGGCGCGGTGGCCAGGCGTACTTCCTGCACAACAGCGTGGAGACCATCGAGCGGCGAGCGCAGGAACTGCGCGAACTGCTGCCCGAGGCGGAAATCCGCGTGGGTCACGGGCAGATGCGCGAACGTGACCTCGAGCAGCTGATGCTGGATTTCTGCCATCGCCGCTTCGACATCCTGGTGGCCACCACCATCATCGAGAGCGGCATCGACGTCCCGAGCGCGAACACCATCATCATCGACCGCGCAGACCGCTTCGGCCTCGCCCAGCTTCACCAGATGCGCGGCCGCGTGGGTCGCTCGCATCACCGCGCGTACGCCTATCTGCTGGTCCCGTCGCGCAAGGCGC
>JBJTPC010000166.1:0-5723 GCA_046074905.1 Gammaproteobacteria bacterium | reverse complement strand
ACGGCCTGGCCATCGCCGTGGCCGAGGCCGTGGTGATCCCCGGGCCCGGTGTGGATACCGAGGACGATGCCCGGGCCGTGGAACGGATTCTCGCCGCACGATGAAGGTGCTGTTCGTCTGTCTCGGCAACATCTGCCGTTCACCCACTGCCGAGGGTGTATTCCGCTCGCTGGCGCTTGAGGCGGGGGCCTGGCAAGCCGGATGGATTCGGGGTATCGATTCTGCGGGCACCGGGGGCTGGCACGCCGGCGAACCCCCGGATCCGCGGACCGTGGCCGCGGCACGCCGACGTGGCTACGATCTCTCCACCCTCCGTGCCCGTCAGGTCACGGCCGACGATTTCCATGCTTTCGACCTGCTGCTGGCCATGGACCGGCGCAACCTGCACGACCTGTCACGCCTGCGACCGGCGGTCAGTCGGGCCGAGATACGACTCTTCCTGGATTTCGCGCCGGACTGCGGTCGCGACGAGGTTCCCGATCCGTACTACGGTGGATCGGAGGGTTTCAGCGAAGTGCTCGACTTGTGCGAGTCGGCTGCGCGCGGACTGCTGGCGGCCATCTCGGGCCGGGATGCGCGCTGACCCCGGCCCGGTGGCGCCTCATTGCTGCCCCAGCATCCACAGACGCAGGTATTTCTGCCGCACGTAGTTGGCCTCGATGAGGGCGATGGCGAGACCGCGCCAGCCATCGAGCAGGCCGAGACGCAACACGTAGGCACGGAAGAAGCGCCAGAAGGGATTGAAGAAGATCTCGACGAGGCGGGCACGCTTGCCCTTCGCATGGCGGGCCTCGGCCCACAGCCGCGCATAGCGCTGCAGCTTGGCGAGTTGGTCATCGAGGCTTTCGTAGGAGTCATGCAGGATGGGGTGGCGGAGGGTACCGAGGCGGCCTTCCGGCACCACCTTCTCGTGGACTTCCTCGCCGCCGAAGCGGCAGTGACGGCGGTCGAACACCCGCAGCAGACGGTCCGGGTACCAGTCGCCATGACGGATCCACTGGCCGAAGTAGCGCGTCATCCGGGGCATGCGATAACCCACCAGGCCCGGGGTGGCGGGTGCGTCACGCAGGCGCCGTATTTCCTCGCGCAGCCCCGGAGACAGGCGCTCGTCCGCATCGAGGCTGACCACCCAATCGTGGCTGGCGGCCTCCACCGCGAACTGCTTCTGCGAGCGGTAGCCCGGCCAGTCGCGCTCGATGACGCGGGCGCCCATCGATGCGGCAATCTCGCGCGTGCGATCGGTGGAGTGCGAGTCCACCACCAGGATTTCATCGCAGAAATCGAGCGACCGCAGGCAGTCGGCGATCTGCGCTTCCTCGTTGAGCGTGATGATGCAGGCGGTCAGCGGGCGCGGTGCTGCGGACATGACCGTCCGCTGCCGGCTGTCATCGCTGGCAGCCATGCGTTTAGCGCACGCTCTCGTGCACCGCGAAGCAGTTCATCTCCACTGCCCGCGGGAACTGGGTACCGGGAGCGATGGGGGCGAAGCCCGCGATGTCGTAGTGGTAACGCTTGAGCGCCGCCAGCGTGTCCTCCAGCGTCGGCATGCCTGCGTAAAGCGGCTGGATGGCAACCTCGGTCTGCAACCCGGGAATCGATGGCAGCACGTCCTCGCCCCCGCGCAGCACTTCGAGGTCGAAGCCCTGCGTGTCGAGTTTCAGGAACGGACGGCGGATGCCATGGCGCGCGCGCAGGTCTGCCACCAGCGAGGACAAGGTGCGGACCTCGACCTCCTCCTCGCGCACCACGCTGTTGGCTGCCGCGAAGGTGTTGCCGGCGGCCGGCTGCAGGAAACTGCTGAACACATCCGTGGCCATCACGTTCAGGCGTGCGGATCCCGGCGTGGCACCCAGGGCGCAGGCATGGATTTCCCAGAGGGGATCCTCGCGGTTCGCCCGGGTTTCCAGTCCCGTCGCCAGCGCGGACATCGGCTCCACGCTGACGATGCGACCGCGGTAGCCGACGGCATCGCGCAACTGGTCGTGGTACTGACCGCGGTTGGCACCGACGTCGATCACGCAGTCCACCTCGAGCCGCTCCAGCAGGCGCTGGAGCAGGCTGATTTCCTGCCAGTACTTGGCAACGCGCTTCGGCATCAGCACGTAGCCGAAAGCGCGTGCCAGGCCGGCGAGCGGGTTGCCGAGACGTCCGCCCATCGTCAAGCGGCCGGTGTACCGCCGGACTTCTGCTCGCCCTCGATCGACTGCCCGGTGGCAGCCTCGGCAGCTCGCAGTTCAGCGACGTTGATCGGCTGGGTGGCCTCGGCGTCGAGCACCGGTTCGGCGATTCCGGCGGCGAAGGGCGAGGGGATATCGAGGGTGGCATCCTCCTCCTCGTCTTCCTCGGCCGGAGCGACGACGGGCGTGACCACGGCCGTGGCGACGACCGGTTCCACCACCGGTGCCGCAGGAACTGCGGCGGCCGGCTCGATGGTCGAACTTGTCGGTGCCGAGGCCACCGGTGCGGTGACCTGCGGCGTCGCCGCAGCGGCGGCGTGTGCCGTCTCCGGCTCGGCGCTGGCGGCGGCAACCGTAGTGGCGACGGCGGCGACGAGCGGGGCGGTCACGGCTTCCGGTACCGACGGCGTGGCAGGCTTGCCGGCAGCCGGCTCGCGCCGGCTCTCGCGCGCCTGCTCGGCCTGGTAAGCCGCCCAGGCGCGATCTTCTTCCGCCTGCCGCCGACGCATCTCGGCATCCGTCAGGACCGGGAAGGTACCCGACTCGCCGATGTCCGGCACATCCTCGCCGAACTCGCTGCCCGTGCTGGCGGGAGCGGCGTTGCCTTCGGCGCCCTCGACGCCCGGCGCGCCGTCCGGTCCGCGCCCGCGGCCACCGCGGCCACGACGACGACCACGGCGACGGCGACCGCCCTCGCCACGATCCTCGGGACTGCCGGTGGTGGCGCTGCCCTCGGGAGCAGTCATGACTGCGGGCGATTCCCCCGTGGCCGGTGTTTCGCCGGCGGCAGGCGCCGGCGGCTGAGCGGGGCGGTGCTGCCCTGGTCCACGGCCTTCCTGGGGACGCTGCTCGCGGGGCGGACGATCGCCGCGCGGCTTGCCGCCATCGCGCTGGGCATCGCGCTGGGCATCGCGATTCCCGCCTTCACGCTTGTCGTCACGCGGCGGCTGGTCGTGCTTCCCCTCGCGCTTCTCTCCACGACCGTCGCGGGCACCGCCTCGCGGGTCACGATCACCGCGCTCCCGGTCGCCACGCTCGCGGTCGCCACGGGACTGGTCGCGACGCCCATGGCGTCCTGACCGGTCGCGGTCGCGATGGCGATCCTGATGGCCCCGACCGCGTTCACCGCGCTCGGCGCGACCACCCTGTTCCTCGCGCTTTTCGCCGCCCTCGGGGACGGACTCACCGAACAGCCACTCCCACGCACGGCGCAGCGCGCCCTTGCGAGGGCCCGACGGTGCTGGCACCACCTCGGCCTTCGGTACCGGCTCGGGGCGAGGGGCCACCACGGGAGCCGGCTCGGTCGGCATCAGCGGGGTGACCGCCGGCTGCTGCTGCTCCAGCAACTGCTTCTTGGCACGCTCGGTCGCCACCTCGAGTTCCACCACCTCGCGTCGACCCATCTCGTGGCTGCGCAAGGTGTTCTCGGCGAACCCGGTCTCGTCGTCGCGGACGCGACGCAGGATGTAGTTCGGGGTCTCGAGCGTCGGGTTCGGTACCAGCACGATGCCGACATTCGAGCGCTCTTCCACGCGACGCAGGTCGTGGCGCTTCTCGTTGATGAGGAAGGTGGCCACTTCGACCGGCAACTGGGCGATGACCTTGGCGGTGCGGTCCTTGCGCGCCTCCTCGCCGATCAGGCGAAGTACCGAGAGCGACAGGCTCTCGATGCCGCGGATGGTGCCGAGACCATTGCAGCGCGGGCACGGCATGTGGGTGCTTTCCTCGAGTGCGGGGCGCAGGCGCTGGCGCGACATCTCGAGCAGGCCGAAGCGGGAGATCCGGCCGATCTGGATGCGGGCGCGGTCCTGCTTCACCGCCTCGCGGAGGCGATCCTCCACGGCCTTCTGGTTCTTGGTCGACTCCATGTCGATGAAGTCGATGACGATCAGGCCACCGAGGTCGCGCAGGCGCAGCTGACGGGCGATCTCGTCCGCCGCCTCGAGGTTGGTGTTGGTGGCCGTGGCCTCGATGTCTGCACCCTTCGTGGCGCGGGCCGAGTTGATGTCGATGGCGACCAGTGCCTCGGTGTGGTCGATGACCAGGCTGCCACCGGAGGGCAGGTTCACCTTGTGGCCGTAGGCGCTCTCGATCTGGTTCTCGATCTGGTAGCGGGTGAACAGCGGCACGTCGTCCTGGTAATGCTTCAGCTTGCGCAGGTACTCCGGCGGCATGAAGCGCTGCATGTACTCGCGGGCGCGTTCGAAGGTGGCGGCATCATCGACGAGCACTTCGCCGACGTCGTCCGAGAGGTAATCGCGCAGGGCACGGGTGACGGCATCGCTCTCCTGGTAGATCAGGAAAGGTGCCGGGCGGTCCTTCGCGGCGGCCGCGATGGCGTCCCAGTTCGTGCGCATGTTGTCGAGGTCCCACTGGAGTTCCTCGGTGGTGCGACCGACGCCGGCGGTGCGCACGATCGCACCCATGCCGTCGGGGATCTGCAGCGCATCCATCGCCTCGCGGGTGACCTCGCGGTCCTCGCCCTCGATGCGGCGGGAGACGCCGCCGGCGCGCGGGTTGTTCGGCATCAGCACCAGGAAGCGACCGGCCAGGCTGATGAACGTGGTCAGGGCCGCGCCCTTGTTGCCGCGCTCTTCCTTTTCGACCTGGACGACGATTTCCTGGCCTTCGGTGAGGACGTCGCGGATGACGTACTTGTTGCCCTGGACCGGCTGCCGGAAACAGTCGCGGGACAGTTCCTTCAGCGGCAGGAAGCCGTGGCGCTCCGCGCCGTAATCGACGAAGGCGGCTTCGAGGCTCGGTTCGACGCGAGTGACGCGTCCCTTGTAGATGTTGGCCTTTTTCTGTTCCCGGGAGGGAATCTCGATGGAAAGGTCGTAGAGCTTCTGGCCGTCAACGAGCGCAACGCGCAGTTCTTCCTGCTGCGTCGCATTGATGAGCATTCTCTTCATGGGCCCCTGCTTGGGATATCGAGGGGGCCGATGGGCTTCGGGCGCGAGCGAACGATGGCGCGACAGGGCGGATGAACAGCATGATGTTATGTCTTGTCCGCGGTCGGCGGCGCGCGCTTGGCGGTCACGGGGCCCCTCGGGGCCGGGTGTTCGTCACTGCGGGCGTCACCAACCAGCCTGGTGCGTCCTGGTATCCGGTCTCACGCCCGGGGAATCCTTCGCGCCGCGCGGTGCGCCCGGGCCCGGAAGGGCGATGGGCGCAAGGCAAAGGCGGGCGGAAACTGCCCACGGGCCGAGCGAGGGTTGCCTTGGCGGTGGCCAAAACCTTTGGCCGGGTGCGCCGCAACCCACTAAGATGCGAACCCCGGAAGCCTGCCGGGCACGCGCCGCCCCTCGGGGCAGGCGGGTGGCCGGGACTGGGCACCGGGGACCGCGCTTGAGCCTGGCCGGCCCGGAGCCGCTTCGCGACGCCGGCCCCGGTGGGCTCTTGGGCTCAGGAACATAGCAGCGTTCCTGCGAAAAATCAATGTCTTACGGGAAATCCTGATGTCCAGTCACACAATCGACCGTCCAGCCGCCGTTCCCCCGGGGGGGCGTGGCGTTGCCAAGGTCAGCGTCGACGCCGGCGCGGACG
>JBJTPC010000165.1:0-3312 GCA_046074905.1 Gammaproteobacteria bacterium | reverse complement strand
TGGGCTCGCGCCCCCCAGGCGTTACCTGGCACCTCGCCCTGCGGAGCCCGGACTTTCCTCCCCGGCACCGGGTTGCCCCGGGGCCACAGCGGTTGTCCGGCCGGCTCCCGCGTTCAGTCTACCTCGCGCGGGCCGGCGAGGGTGAGCGCCTGGGCATAGACGGCCTGGCGGCGCAGGCCAAGCCCCTCGGCCACGATGGCCGCGGCGCGTGAGGTGGGCAGGTGCGGCAACAGCAACCGGAGCCAGCGCAATGCCTCGACCTCGAGACCTGCCCCGTCTTCCGGCGCACGGTAGCCGCCGACCAGCAGCACGATTTCGCCGCGGGCCAGATGGGGGGTGGTTGCCGCCATCGCGACCAGCGACGCGAGGTTGCCGCGGTAAATCGTCTCATGCACCTTGGTCAACTCGCGCGCAATCGCGGCCGGGCGTTCGCCGCCGAAGGTGGCGGCGGCGTCGCCCAGCGTCTCGATGATGCGATGCGGGGCCTCGGAGAACACGAGCGTCCGCGGATCCGCTGCCAAGGCTTCCAACTGCGCACGACGCGCCGCGGGACGGGCCGGCAGGAAGCCCTCGAAGCTGAAGCGGTCGGCCGGCAGGCCAGCCACGCACAACGCGGCCAGCAGGGCACTGGCTCCGGGAACAGGCGTCACCCGGATCCCGGCAGCGATGGCCGCGCCGACCAAGCCGGCCCCCGGGTCGCTGAGCAGCGGCGTACCGGCGTCACTGACCAGCGCCACGGTACCACCCGCCCGCAGGCGCTCGACCAACCCGGGAATGCGGGCGGACTCGTTGTGCTCATGCAGCGATACCAACGGACGGTCCAGCCCGAGATGGCGCAGCAGGGAGCCGGTATGGCGTGTGTCCTCGGCCGCGATCACGTCGGCCGTGGCCAACGCCTCGCGGGCCCGCGGGGACAGATCGGCGAGATGGCCGATCGGGGTGGCCACCACGCGCAATTCGCCCGCCGGCGGTGGAACGGCGGGGGCAATCACGGCAGATTCGCCAGAAACGCTTGGGGTCGTGGACACGTGCGGCGCCTATAATCGGTGCGATGCGACCGGCCGACATCCTGCCCACCCGACTCGTCACTCCGCAAGCCCGGTCTCGCCACCGCATCCTGCGGCGCAGTCCACTGCTCGGCACGTTGGTCCTTCTCGCTTCCTGCAGCCTGACCGCCCCGCCGGAATCCCCGACACCTGCCCCGCCCGAAGCGCCCCGCGTGATACCGGTGGCGCCCCCCGGCATCGTCCCGCCGGCGGAGGCCGCACGCCTTGCCCGAGAAGCGGAGTCGACGGCGACCACCGCCACTGGCGAGACACGCCGACAGGCTCTCGAGGTCGCGGTGAGCCAATGGCTGGCGGCGGGGGATGGTGGTGCCGCAGCGCGGGCCCTCGCCCTGCTGGGCCCCCCCCCGGCGCCACGGGAACGCCATGCACTGCTCGCCGCCGAGGTCGCACTGGCGCGGGGCCAACCCGCCAAGGCAGCCCAGTGGCTCGATCGCCTGCCCAAAGAGACCCCGCCCTCGGCAGCCGCAGGCTGGCTCCGTGCGCGGACAGCATTTGCCCGCGGACAAGCGAGCATCGGCGTGACCTGGGCAGTCGATGCCCCCGGCGCCCGCAATGGCCGTGCGGCAGCGACACCCGATGAACCCCTCTGGCTGCAGTTACGTGCGGCTGCGAATCGCGGCGCGGACCTTACCCCGCCTCCCGGCGCGTCGTCGTTGGTGGCGGGCTGGCTGGAACTGGCCCGAACGGCGAAATCCGCAGCGCAGCAAGCCGGCCGACACAACCTGTTGCTGGCGGAGTGGCGCCGCCGGTACCCCGATCACCCTGCCAATGGCCCCCTGGTGGTTTCCATGCTCGATGCAACACCCTCATCACCTCCCGGGAGGATCGCCCTCCTGCTGCCGCTTTCCGGCAAGGCACAGGCCGCGGGGACCACGGTGCGTGACGGATTCCTGGCAGCCTGGTACGCGCAGCAAGTGGGCGGGCGGCCGGAGGTGGTGGTCCATGACAGCGGTACCGACGCTGCCCTCGCCTATCAACGAGCCATCGCCGAGGGGGCGGTTGCCGTCGTGGGACCGCTCACCAAGGAGGACGTCCTCGCCGTGGCGCGTGTCGCCGATGGACGGGTTCCGGTGCTGGCACTCAACTTCCTGCCGGACGGCATGGCCGCCCCGTCCCGCTTCTACCAGTACTCGCTGTCGCCGGAAGACGAGGCCGTGCAGGTTGCGCGACGCCTGGTCGCCGAGGGCAGGCGGCACGGCATCGCCCTGCTCCCCAGCGGTGAGTGGGGCCAACGGGTGCTGCGCGCTTTCGAGGACAGCCTGGCCGAGGGCGGCGGGCGGTTGATTGCCAAACGCACCTACCCGCCGGACACGGCCGATTTCACGGCGCCCATCCTCGAACTGCTCGGTGTGGACGAGGCCAAGGGTCGCCACCGCCGGCTGGCGGCAGTGGTGGGACAGCCGCTCGAGTTTGCCGCCACGCGGCGCAGCAACATCGAGTTCGTCTTCATCGCCGGCCAGCCCCAGGCGGCGCGACTGATCCGGCCGCAGTTGCGCTTCCACTATGCGGGCGACCTGCCCGTTTACGCCACCTCCGAGGTCTACGACCCGAACCCGAAGGCCAACCTCGACCTCGAGGGCGTGATGTTTCCGGACATGCCCTGGATGATCGAGCCGGACCCCGCGGCGCAGGATGTGCGGAACGAACTACGGAACGCGTGGCCGGAACGGTTCCGGCGCCGGGGCAGACTCTATGCACTCGGTTTCGACGCCTATACCGCGTTGGCCGAAATCCGTGGCAACCGCCAACCCTTCGCTCGCCCCGTGGCCGGCTTCACCGGTGAACTCGGCGTGGACGAAGCGCGGCGCCTGCGGCGCCGGCTTGAATGGGTTCAGGTCCGCGGCGGGGAATTGCGCGTGCTGCCTCCGGCCGGGCTGCAACCCCCCCCGGGGGTCCCGACACCCTAGGACGACGCCCATGGATCCGCGGCATCTGGCCGGACAGCGAGCGGAAGCCGCAGCCTGCCATTGCCTCGTGGCCGCCGGCCTGTGCCTGCTCGAACGCAATGCCCGCTTCCGCCTCGGCGAGTGGGACCTGGTAATGCTCGATGGCGAACTGCTGGTCTTCGTCGAGGTCCGGCTGCGCAGCAATCCGCGTTTCGGGGGCGCCCTTGCCAGCATCGATCATCGCAAGCGGACGAGATTGTTGCGTGCCGCTGCCGCATGGGTCCAACGCCATCCGGCCCATGGAAAGCGTCGGCAACGCTTCGATGTGGTGGGCTTCGCCAGCCTCGATGCCGTCCCGC
>JBJTPC010000164.1:0-4597 GCA_046074905.1 Gammaproteobacteria bacterium | reverse complement strand
CACGCTACCTCTGGCCCGGCAGGCCGGCGAGGTGCACGGTGTCGAGGGCGAGGCGGGCCTGGTGGCACGGGCACGCACCAATGCCGTCGCCAATGGCCTGACGAATGTCACCTTCAGTGTCGCGAACCTGTTCGAGCCGGTGGGCGACTTTCCCTGGGCACGACGTCGCTGGGACAAGGTCCTCCTGGATCCGGCGCGGGCGGGCGCCCGCGAGGTACTCCCGGCGGTCGCACGTGCCGCCCCGGCACGCATCGTGTATGTGTCTTGTCATCCGGGGAGCCTGGCCCGCGATGCCGGCATCCTGGTGCATGAGCTCGGTTACGTGCTGTGCGCGGCGGGCATCATGGACATGTTTCCGCATACGGGGCATGTCGAGAGCATCGCGGTGTTCGAACCGGCGCCTGCGCGCCGGGGCTGAGCAAGGAGCGCAGGCTGCATGGGGACGGAGATCGAGCGCAAGTTCCTGGTTCGGGGGGGCGCCTGGCGCAGACAGGTCGAATCCTCCGCCCTGCTGCGGCAGGGCTACCTGGCAAACACCGATCGGGCCTCGATCCGGGTACGGATCACCGGGCAGGGCATTCGTGAAGACACGGGTGGGGATGCCCGCGCGGCATCGATGCCGGGCGAAGCCGCCTTCCTGTGCGACGTGACGGAAGCCTGGCTGTCCGTGAAAAGCATGACGCCTGGTCTCGTGCGCCAGGAGTACGAATATCGCATCCCGGTGGACGAGGCCGAGTCCCTGCTGCGGCTGTGCACCGGTCCCCTGCTCGAGAAATGGCGGCATTTCGTCCCCGTCGCGAGGGCAGGTGAGCCTTCAGCCACCCGCGCGGCACCCCACCTCTTCGAAATCGACGAGTTCCTCGGAGACAACGCGGGGCTGATCGTGGCGGAGCTGGAACTCGATCACCCGGACGAACCGTTTCCGCGCCCCGACTGGCTGGGCCCAGAGGTGACGCCCCACGAGCGCTACTACAACTTCCGCCTGGCGACGTATCCTTACCGGAACTGGACCGCCCTGGAGAGGAATCCCGGATGACGCTCGGACCGCTGATGGTGGATGTGGCCGGTGCCCGGCTCACCCCCGAGGACCACGAGGTGCTGGAGCATCCGCTGGTGGGCTCCGTCATCCTGTTCACGCGCAATTACGAATCGCCGGCGCAGGTCGCCGCGCTGGTACGCGAAATCCGCGCCGTGCGGCGGCCACCCCTGCTGGTGGCGGTGGATCACGAGGGTGGACGCGTGCAGCGCTTCCGCGAAGGATTCACGCGCATCCCGCCCATGCGCAGGATCGGTCAGGCCTGGGACCGGGACCGCAACGCCGGGCGCCAGCTGGCACGGCAGGTCGGTTGGCTGCTCGGCGCCGAGTTGCGTGCCGTGGGCATCGATCTGGCCTTCACGCCGGTCGTGGATCTGGACTTCGGTGCCAGCGAAATCATCGGTGACCGCGCATTCCATCGCTCGCCAGAGGCGGTGGCGGACCTGGCCATCTCGTTGATGGGCGGGCTGAAAGAGGCCGGCATGGCGGCCACGGCCAAGCACTTCCCCGGTCACGGCTATGTGGCCGCGGACTCCCATGTGGCGCTGCCGGTCGACGCCCGTCGTCTGGTGGACCTCGATCAGGACTTGTTCCCGTATCGTCGGCTCATCGACAACGGCCTGCCATCCATCATGGCGGCGCATGTGGTGTTCGAGCAGGTGGACACGCTGCCGGCGAGCCTCTCGGCGCGCTGGATCGACGGCTACTTGCGTCGTGAGCTGGGCTTTGCGGGGTGCGTGTTCGCGGATGACCTCTCGATGGCCGGTGCGGCCCACTTCGGTGACGTGGTGGCGCGCGCCGAACTCGCCTGGGCTGCGGGTTGCGATGTGCTGCCGATCTGCAACGACCGACGGGCCGTGCACGCTGCGCTGGACCGATTCAGGCCGGAATCCCGTCCGGCGAGCCAGTTGCGGCTGGCCCGTCTGCACGGGCCCGCCGGTGCACCGGATCTGGACACGCTTCGCGCCGGGCTCCACTGGCAGGAGTGCGCGGCGGCTGCGGCCCGCTGCCTGCAGCCACCGCCCCAGAAGTCGGAGCGCGACGCATGACGTCCTGGCTCGAGGCGGACCATTTCGCCGCGCTGGCAGCCGAGCTGCAGGAGCCGCTGCTCGTGGTCGCCTCGGGTCATGCACACGCCGGCCATCGCATCGTCTGGGCCAACCAGGCGGCGGCGGACCGGCTCGACCGCACGCACGAGAGCCTGTTCGGTGCGCGGGTCGGCCTGCAGGACGGTGGGGACACCCCGGTGCCGATGGAGCCCGTCATCGTGCTGCCGCCGGGGGAATGGCTCTGGCAGAGCTTGCCCAACCGCATCAACGACCAGCACTACTGGTGGGTGCGGGGCTTCGCGCTGGTGGCCGAGCCGCCCGGACGCCACGTGCTGTCTGCTGCCTACCTGACGACGCCGGCCGCGTGGGCACGTATCGACCGGCTGACCGGCCTGATGTCGGGTGCCTGGTTCCACGAGATCGGTGAGCGCGATTGGGCGTTGGCCCAGCGCGAGTCGCGCAGTCTCACGCTGTTCGCCTTCGAGGTCGATGGTTTCGAGACTTACGTGGCGGCATTCGGCAAGACGGCCGGCGATGCGGCCCTGCGCAAGGTGGGATTCGCGCTCCATGGGGGCTTGCGTCGTCCCAGCGACCTGCTCGCCCGCACGGACGCAGGCTCCTTTCCGGCGATGGCCGCAAGCATGCCGCCCGACGCGGCCCTGGCCCATGCCAAGGTGCTGGTGCAACGGGTGGCCGAACTCGCCATTCATCACCCGAAGTCGCCCTCCGGACGTTACCTGACGCTGTCGTCGGCGGTGTTGACGCACAGCCCGCGACCGGGCGAACGTCGGGCGGATTTCCAGACACGCTTGCTTGAGGGCTTGAGGATGGCACAGGCAGACGGCGGCAACCGGGTGGTGGCTGCATGAAGGCCCGTCACGGGGAACGTCGCCGGTTCCTGCAGCAGTCCCTGCTGCTCGGGACTGCAGCTGGTACCGGGTGGCTGGGCGGTTGGGACGAGGCGTTCGCCCAGGCCCCGGCGACGGACGCGACGGCGCCGGTGGTCGCGGGCTTGGCGATGGAGCTCCTGCTGTTCCGCCAGGGCACGCTGCCGCCACCACCTGTGGATGAACGCAACGAGACGACGACAGCGCCGACGCTGGTGCGCGAGCAGATCGTCGTCACGCCACCGGCACGATTGCAACTGGCGGGGGCGGCTGCCGCGCTGCGCAAGCGTGCCGATTACGGCGTGCTGGCGCTCGGCGGCTGGATGATGCCGGTGGGTACCGCGGCCTCCGGCACCGTGTCGCTGGGGGATGCGCTCGGTTTCGCCGGTGGCAGCGCGCCGATGCTGACGGGCAGCGTCACGTTGAGTCGTGGTACCTATCTTTCGCTCGGGCTCGACCTGCTGTGGACGCCGCAACCGGGCTACCATCTGGCGCTTTCCGAGCGCCGTCGCGTGAAGTTCAACGAGCGCCACTACTTCGATCACGAGAGCTTCGGCGCCATCGTCCTGGTGCGCGCACCCGCCTGACCGTCGCTGCGCGGGCAGTGGCCAGGGCGCGGCGAGCGATGCGGCGCTCAAGCGAGCAGCTTGAGCACCTTTTCCGCCTGGGCGAGTCGCTGTTCGTCGAAGGTGAAGGTGCCATAGAACCGCAGCTTGTCCTGGCCGTCGAGCTTCCAGGTCTTGGGTTCCTTCTGCACCAGCTTGATCAGCTTGATCGGCTCCACCTTGGTGTCGGCGGCGAACTGCACGACGCCCCCTGAGGGGCCGATCTCCAAACGCTTCAGTCCCAGCGGACTGGCCTGCTGTTTGAGCGCCGCCAGCTTGAGCAGCATCTGGGTGGCTTCAGGCAAGGGACCGAAACGATCCACCAGTTCGCTCTTCAGGTCCGCCAGCGCCTCGGCATCCTCGGCCGCGGCGATGCGCTTGTACTGCCGCAGGCGCAGGTGCACGTCGGGCATGTAGTCTTCGGGAATCAGCGCCGGCGTGTTCAGGTGGATCTCGGTGCCGCTGTGCAGCGGTTCGTCGAGTTTCGGTTCCTTGCCGGACTTCAGGCTCCTCACGGCGCGGTCGAGCAGTTCCATGTAGAGCTGGAAGCCCACCTCGTGCATCTGCCCCGACTGGTCGTCGCCCAGCAGTTCGCCGGCACCACGGATCTCCAGGTCGTGTGTCGCCAGCGTGAAGCCGGCGCCGAGTTCCTCGAGGCTTTCGATGGCTTCGAGGCGCTTCACCGCATCGGGCGTCATGGCCGGCTTGGGGGGCGTGAGGAGATAGGCATAGGCGCGGTGGTGGGAGCGACCGACGCGCCCGCGCAACTGGTGCAGCTGTGCCAGTCCCAGCTTGTCCGCACGGTCGATGATGATCGTGTTGGCCGTCGTGTCTTATGACCGCGGGGACATGATCGCGGTAAATATTGTGGCAAGATGCTTCGTTATCAACCGCAATTGATCGATGTGTTAGTCGGGGTCAGGTAAGACGATTTTGCTTGCAACTATGATGGAATGCTGTTTGCGTATCTATATTTTTGTCACCGTCAATTGAGGTTGATAGCACATGGCTACAAGTCAA
>JBJTPC010000163.1:0-3604 GCA_046074905.1 Gammaproteobacteria bacterium | reverse complement strand
CCGGCGCGCAGGGCGCCGAACAGCGCAATCGGGTACTGCAGCACGTTCGGCATCATCAGCGCGATGCGGTCACCCTTGCCGAGGCCCGCCTCGCGCTGCAGCCAGGCGCCGAAGGCACGCGAGCGCGCCTCGAGCTGGGCGAAGGTGAGGGTGCGTCCCATGCTGGTGTAGGCCGGCTTCGCCGCGTGCCTGGCGCAGCCCTGCTCGATGAGGTCACGCAGGGAGGAGAACTCGGCCGGATTGACGTTGTGCGGGACGTTCGCGGGATAGTGCTTGAGCCAGTAGCGGTCCACGATTCACCTGCGGGCTGGGGGTTGCGCGGAACGCCGGAGGCGCGGCCGCGTGACGGTACGGTGACAGTACATGGCGCTCCGGCCGAGGGCAAACGCCGCCGGGGTCAGCGTGCGGGCCGTCCCAGCAACGGCTGGAGCGCGGGCCACACGTTGTCGAGCATCCGCGGTTGCGCAGCCTCGACCGGATGGATTCCGTCTGGCTGGAACCAGTCGGGACGTTGGGCGACGCCTTCGAGGAAGAAGGGGACCAATGGCACCTTGGCCTGCCGCGCCACGGCCGGGAAGGTGGCGGCGAAACGCCGGGTGTAGGCCCCGCCGTAATTCGGCGGCAACTGCATCCCGAGCAGCAGGACGCGCGCACCGACCGCACGCGATTGCTCGACGATCGCCAGCAGGTTGCGCTCGAGATCTGCCGGTGGGAGCGCCCGGAGGCCGTCGTTGCCGCCGAGTTCCACCACCACCACGGCCGGTCGATGGCGCTGCAGCGTGCGGGGCAGGCGGCCCAGGGCCCCGGTGGTGGTTTCGCCGCTGACGCTGGCATTCACCACCGCATGACCGTAACCACGCTGGCGCAGTCGCTCCTGCAGCAGCGCCACCCAGCCCCGCGAGACCTCGATGCCGTAAGCGGCGCTGAGCGAATCGCCGAGGATCAGGATGCGTGGGGGGCCAGCAGTTGCGGTACCCGAGGCCATGCCCGGGGCAGGTGCCGCAGTCGCGGCGCCTGCCCACACCAGGGCCATCAGGCAGAATCCGGCCAGCCCGGTGGCGCGAAACAGACGGAACAACATGGAGACGACGGTGCTCGAGGCAATTGGCTTGACGCAGGAGGTTAGCAGTCCCGAGGGAAAGCTGACCATCCTCGACGACGTGAACTTGCGGTTGGCGGCAGGCGAGACAGTGGCCATCGTGGGGGCTTCCGGTGCCGGCAAGAGCACCTTGCTCGGCTTGTTGGCAGGGTTGGACACGCCGACCCGGGGCTCGGTTCAACTGGCCGGCGAGCCGCTCTCCGCCCTGGACGAGGATGGTCGTGCGGCAGTGCGTGCCGCACGGGTGGGTTTCGTCTTCCAGTCGTTCCATCTGGTGCCGGCGTTGACCGCCCTCGAGAACGTGATGCTGCCGCTGGAACTGCGCGGTGACCGGGGTGCCCGTGCTGCTGCCGCCGAGGCGCTCGCCCGCGTCGGTCTGGCGCCCCGCGCCAGCCATTACCCGCGACAATTGTCGGGCGGCGAGCAGCAACGTGTGGCCCTGGCCCGTGCCTTCGTGACCCGGCCCCAGGTGCTGTTCGCCGACGAGCCCACCGGCAATCTCGACGCAGCCACCGGCCAGAAGGTCGTCGACCTGCTGTTCGAGCTCAACCGGGCGGCCGGCACCACGCTCGTCCTCGTCACCCACGACCGTGCCCTGGCAGCGCGCTGCGGTCGCATCATCGAGCTCGCGGCCGGTCGCCTGCTCGCCGATACGCGGACGCATCAGGCATGATCGGTGGCCACTGGATGGGGTTTGCCACGCGCCACCTGTGGCGCGACTGGCGGGCGGGCGAGCTGCGCGTGCTGGTAGGTGCGCTGGTGGTGGCGGTCGCGGCGTTGACGGCCGTGGCCTTCTTCACCAGCCGGGTTTCGCAGGCCGTCGAGTTGCAGGCGGCAGAACTGCTCGCCGCCGATCTGCGCGTCGAGTCGGGGCGGCCACTGCCTCCGGGCTGGCTTGTCGAGGCGCGTGACCGCGGCCTGGCCACGGCCAGTCTCACCTCGTTCCCCACTGCCGTGTTCCACGGCGAGGAAAGTCTGCAGGTGACGCTGCGGGCCGTGGGTCCGGGCTATCCGCTGCGTGGCGTGCTGCAGATCGCCGATCAACCCTACGGCGCGGCACGTACGGTACGGGCCCTGCCACGCCCCGGCGAGGTCTGGGTCGAATCGCGGATTTTGGCCAGGTTCGGACTGCGGCCGGGTGACGCCCTCACGGTCGGTGCCGCGCGTTTCCGGATTGCCGCCGCCCTCGCGTACCGGCCCGACCAGGGCGCCGCGTTCGCCGAACTGGCACCCACGGTGATGCTGGGTCTGGCCGACTTGCCGGCCACGCGCCTCCTCCAGGACGGCAGCCGTGCCAGCCATGCCCAGCTCTATGCCGGTGGCACGGCCGCAGTGACGGACTTCCGCCGCTGGTTGAAATCGCGGCAAGGTCCCGCGGTGCGCGTGGTTGCCCTCGGCGAGTCCAGCGAGCAACTGCAGGGCAGCCTCGACCGTGCACAGCGCTTCCTTTCCCTTGCCGCGCTGTCCACCGTGTTGCTGTGCGCCATCGCGGTGGCGATGGCAGCCCGTCGCTATGTGGCTCGTCACCTCGATCTCGCCGCCTTGATGAAGTGCATGGGTGCGCCGCAGCGGTTCGTGCTGGCCACCGGCTTGTGGCAACTGGGATTGCTTGCCGCCGCCGGTGCCATCGTCGGTGTCGGCGTGGGTTACGGGGCTCAGTCGCTGCTGGCCTGGTGGCTGCGGGACCTGTTCAGTGGCCCGCTCCCTGCACCGTCGCTGGCGCCTGCGGGTCTGGGTGTTACCACCGCCGTCGCCATGCTGCTCGGTTTCGCGTTGCCGCCGCTGCTGCAACTGCGCGCCGCGCCGGTGTTGCGGGTGTTGCGCGAGGATGCCGGCCCGCCGCCCCTGCGCTTCCTGACGGCACCGCTGCTGGCACTCCTGGCCCTCGGCGGCTTGCTGTGGTGGCTGCTGCGCGACGCCGCGCTCGTCGGTGGGGTGTTCGCCGGACTCGGCGCGCTGGTGCTGGTGTTGTGGGTGGCCGGCACCGGGCTGGTGCGACTGGCCGCGCTGGCCCGCCGCGGCACCGGCGGAGCCTTCCGTTACGGACTCGCGAATGTCGGCCGCCGCGGCAGCGGCAGCGTGGTGCAGGTGATGGCCTTCGGTCTCGGGCTGGCGGTCCTGCTGTTGCTCGCGGTGGTCCAGAACGATCTGCTGCGCACCTGGCGCGCCAGCCTGCCGGCGGATGCCCCGAACCATTTCTTCATCAACATCGCGCCGCAGGAAGCCGAGCCGCTGGCGGCTGCCCTGCGTGCCGAGGGGGTGAAGGTGGACCGTCTCTATCCCTGGGTTCGCGCGCGGCTCATCTCCCTCAACGGTCAACCGGTCACGAGCCTGCAGTTCCGTGATGATCGCGCCAAGGGTTTTGCGCGGCGCGAGCAGAACCTTTCCTGGTCCACCGAACTGCCGCTCGACAATACGCTCGTTGCCGGCGAGTGGTGGCCGCGCGACCGGCCGGCGGATGCGCCTCCCGAGGGCTCGCTGTCGGACGAGTTCGCGGAATCGCTG
>JBJTPC010000162.1:0-4328 GCA_046074905.1 Gammaproteobacteria bacterium | reverse complement strand
TCAGCACCCACCAATTTTAGTAATAAGTTTTGGAGTGGTAGTTCAGTTGGTTAGAATACCGGCCTGTCACGCCGGGGGTCGCGGGTTCGAGTCCCGTCCGCTCCGCCATTTTTTCGCAAAGGCCGCCGGGTGACCGTGCGGCCTTTTTTGTATCGGGAGTCTCGCGCCATGATGCAGTGGATCCATGACCGCCTGAAGGGCGTCGCCTTCTGGATATTCATCCTGCCCCTCTCGGTCACCTTCATCTTCTTCGGCATCGAGGGCGACATCAGCTTCACCACTGCGCAGTCTGCCGGGGTGCACGTCAACGGCGAGGCGGTGGATGCCGGCAAGGTCCGCGAGGCCTACCAGAACCAGGTGTCGCAGCTGGCGCAGGCCTTCGAGGGCGAGATCCCCGCGGAGATGCGCAAGGAATTGCAGGATTCCATCGTCGAGGGCTTCGTGCAGCAGGCACTGCTGGCGGAGCGTGCGGCGGACGCCGGCTATGCGGTCAGCAACGACGAGGTGGCCGCCTTGATCCGCTCGCTGCCTTATTTCCAGGTGGGTGGCGAGTTCAGCCGCGACGCCTACACCGCGCTGCTGACGCAGAACGGCATTTCCATCGCCGCTTTCGAGGCCGACCAGCGTCAGCAATTGCTGGCCAACCAGATTGCCGGCAACATCTCGCGCGGCTCCTTCCTGACGCCCCGCGAAATCGACGAACTGCTGGCCCTGCAGGGTGAGCAGCGCGAGGTCGCGCATGCCGTCCTCTCCGCGGCGCCGTTCATCGCGGCCGTCCGCCCGACCGAGGGCGAACTCGCCGACTGGCTCAAGGCCCATCCGCAGGACTTCCTCACCGAGGAGTACCTCGCCCTGCAATACGTCGAACTGCAGCGCGCCACTGTCGCCGCGGCGGTACAGGTGACGGACGAGGCGCTGCGCGGCTACTACGACTCCATCAAGGATCGCTACACCACGGCCGAGAAGCGTCGGGCGCGCCACATCCTCATCGAAGCCGGAGCCGACGCCAAGGCCGACGCGGCCGCCAAGGCCAAGGCCGACGGCCTGCTCAAGCAGCTGCAGGGCGGCGCGGATTTCGCCGCCCTCGCACAGGCGAACAGCGCCGATCCGGGTTCGGCCTCGCAGGGTGGCGACCTCGGCCTGCAGGAGAAGGACTTCTTCGTCGGTCCCTTCGCCACGGCGGTCTGGGGCATGCAGCCCGGTGGCCTGCAGGTGGTGAAGACCCAGTTCGGCTACCACGTGGTGCGGCTGGAAGAAATCGCCGCCGGCACGGGCCGCACCTTCGAAGAGGTCCGCGCCGAGCTGGTACCGGAGTTCCAGACCGCCGAGGCCGAGAAGAGCTTCGGCGAACTGCAGGACAAGCTGGAAGAGTCCGCCTTCGAGAATGCCGGCTCGCTCGAGCCCGTCGCGAAGGCGGTCGGGGCGACGGTGCAGTCCGTCGAGCGCTTCACGCGAGCCGCCGGCGGTGGTGCGCTGCCCGCCGACAAGAAGCTCATCGACGCGGTCTTCGCGCGCTCGGTGCTCGAGGGCAGCAACAGCCGTGCTGTCGACCTCGGCAATGGACGCATCGTCGTGGCGCGGGTGACCCTGCACCACAAGCCCGAACCCCAGCCGCTGGCGGTGGTGCGGGACCGGGTCGAGGCCGCCGTGAAGACGGCGCGCGGCCGCGAGCAGCTCGCCGCTGCCGCGCAGGCGGCACTGCAGAAAGTCCAGGCGGGCAGCCCGCTGGCGGCCGCGACCACGGGCGCTGCCGTGAAGCCTGCGCTGTGGGTCAACCGTACCGGCACGCCGGTGGAGCTCGCTGCCGGTGCACCGCTTCCGGCCGAAGTGGCCAAGGCCGCCTTCGTCGGGCCGCGGCCCACGGCCGCCCGCTCGGGTGTGGCCGCCCTGGCCAATGGCGACCAGGCCCTCTGGGTGGTCACGGCCGGCCGACCGGCACCGAAGCTCGAGGGTGAGGCGGCGGCCAATGCCGCACGCCAGTTGGTGGCACAGACCCAGTCCCGTGATTTCGCCGGTTATCTGGCCGCGCTGCGGGCAAAGGCCAAGGTCACGGTGGATCCGAAGCTGTTCGAGTGATTGACGCTGCGGCCCTGCGTCTCGACCGTCGGACCAGTCACTTTTCGCCAGAATGAGAGGGATGACCCCATGGGATTCATGACCGGAAAGCGCGCCCTGATCGTGGGCCTCGCCAGCGACCGTTCCATCGCCTACGGCATCGCCGAGGCTTTCCGGCGTGAGGGTGCCGAACTCGCCTTCACCTACCAGAACGAGCGTCTGAAGGACCGTGTCGTGGAGATGGCCGCCGGCCTCGGCAGCGACCTCTGCCTGCCCATGGACGTGGCCGAGGACGCGCAGGTGGATGCGGCCTTCGCTGCGCTCAAGGAACGCTGGGACAGCCTCGATATCGTCGTGCACTCGGTGGCCTTCGCGCCGCGCGAGGCTTTGGCGGGCGGGTTCGTCGAGAGCACCAGCCGCGAGAGCTTCCGCATCGCGCACGATGTCTCCAGCTACAGCCTCACGCTGCTGGCCCGTGCGGCACTGCCGATGATGGAGGGTCGCGCCGGCGCGTTGCTCACCCTCAGCTATCTCGGCGCGGTCAAGTCGATTCCCAGCTACAACGTGATGGGTCTGGCCAAGGCCAGTCTCGAGGCGAACGTGCGTTTCCTCGCGGCGGACCTCGGTCCGCGCGGCATCCGCGTCAACGCCATTTCGGCCGGCCCGATCAAGACGCTCGCCGCGGCCGGCATCGGTGGCTTCCGCAAGATGCTGACGCAGGTGGCGGCGGTCGCGCCAATCCGTCGCAATGTCACCCAGGAAGATGTCGGCAACGCCGCTGCCTTCCTGTGCAGCGACCTCGCCGCCGGCGTGACGGGCGAGGTGCTGTATGTCGACGGTGGCTACAGCCACGTCGGCATGAGCTTCCCCGAGTAAGCGCGAGCGCGGGCGGTATCGCCTGCGAACTTCAGCGCGGCGCGCGCAACTCCACCTCAAGCCGTTGACCGGGCTTGAGGGTGTTGCTCCGCAACCGGTTCCAGCGCTTCAGGTCCTCGATGCGTACCTTGAAGCGCTTGGCGATCGAGTACAGGGTGTCCCCCGACTTCACGCGATAGACCACGTGGCGCGGCTTGGCCACGGGACGGTCGGGTGCCGCGTTGCCGAGGCCGTCGGGCGCCGCCGTCGAGGCGGCACCGCCGGAGCCTGCCGTGGCCGGTGTCCCGGTGGCGCCCCCGATGGCTGCCAAGTCCCCCTCGATCACCAGACCACTGCGCAGCGGATTGCCCTGCTCTACCGGCACGCGCAGCACGGTGCCGGCGGTCGGTCGCAGGGGTAGCCCGGGGTTCATGGCGCGCACGGCTTCGAGCGGTGTGCGATAGCGCCGCGCCACCGCGGCGGTCGTCTCGCCCGGGACAACGCGATGCATCGCCAGGGACAGCCGCTGCGCCGCCGTCAGGCTCGGGACCAGCGCGGCAAAGGCATCGGCCACGGGCACCGGGACATACAGCACGTGCGGGCCCTGCGGATCCGTCGCCCAGCGATGGAAGGCGGGGTTGAGGGCGTGGAGTTCCTCGGGTGTCACCTTCGCATGCTCGGCCGCGAGGCGGAGGTCGAACTGGCCGCCCGTCTCCACGCGCCGGAAATAGGGCGCATCGGCGATGGGCGGCAGGCGATGCCCGTAGCGCTCCGGGTCCAGCAGTACCGTGCGCAGGGCCAGCAGGCGTGGCACGTAGGCCCGCGTTTCCGCCGGCAAGGTCAGCGACCAGAAGTCGGTCGGCTTGCCCTCGCGGCGGTTCTTCTCGATGGCGCGCAGGACCGCCCCGTCGCCCATGTTGTAGGCGGCGATGGTCAGGAACCAGTCACCGGCGAACAGCGCGTTCAGGGTCTGGAGGTAGGAGAGGGCGGCGGTGGTGGAGGCCACCACATCGCGGCGCTGGTCCTGCCACCAGTTCTGCTTCAGCCCCATGCGCGCGCCGGAGGCGGGGATGAACTGCCACAGGCCGGCAGCGCGGCCCGGCGAGTAGGCGTAGGGATTGAAGCCGCTTTCCACGACCGGCAGCAACGCCAGTTCCATCGGCAGGCCGCGCGCCTCCACTTCGGTGACGATGTGATGGAGGTAGCGCTCGGCACGCGAGAACACCCGCTGCAGGTAACCCGGTCGCTTGGCGTACCACTCCAGTTCCTTGCGGACGGCGGGGTCCGCCGACTCGGGGAGGGAAAACGCGCCGCGGATGCGGTTCAGCAGCAGGTTGGCGGGCAGGGGCGTGGGAAGCAGTTCCTCCTCGTCGACCCAGGCTTCGTCGTCGGCAGCCGGGGCCTCGGAGGGGGGCGTG
>JBJTPC010000161.1:0-2730 GCA_046074905.1 Gammaproteobacteria bacterium | reverse complement strand
ATTATCCACTGTGCCATGCACATGGATGGTGCCGCCACGCGGAATTGTGCCTGATGCGATCACCAAGAGATTGAGCAAGAGTTTCATCCCCAGTCACCGGCGCTGCGCAGCGAGTAGAGTTCGCGGTCACACCCCACCACTTCGAACCGGCCACGAGCTCCGCCGGAACATGGCACCGTGCCGCATCCGGGGATGGTAGATGGATGGCCCCGGGGATCGGCGGCGTCCCGACAGGAGCCGCCGTTCGCGCCGTCTCCACCCCCAAGGCGGCCAGCAACCCCAGCAGTACCTCATCGGACAGGTCCTGCGGCTCGCCGCGCCAGTTGGCATAACGGTCGCCGATGCCGTGCGCGTGCGCCAGCTGGACAAGGTCCTCGCGGTTCATGATTCGGCAATCCTCTCGAGCAGCAGCGACTGGTGAGGCAGCAACGCACAGTTGCCGCCTGGCATGACCAGGGTGGTGGGGGACGGGGACGGTGCGAGTGTCGCGGTATCGAGCAACACCTGCCAGGAGATGTCGCGCCAACGGCGTGGGGTGGTGAAGGACTGGTCGGCGGCGGTGGGATTCACCAGCCAGAGCAGTTCCCTCCCGGACCGCTGCGGGGCACGCAGGATGCCGAGGACGGAGGTCCCGCCATGCCAGTCGGCGGTTGCCATCTCGCGGCCGTCGGGGTGCAGCCAGGTGATGTCGGCGGATCGTCCTGCGCGGTGCGTGCCTTTCAAGTAGTGGTCGGCGTGCAGTTCGGGGCGCTCCCGGCGCAGGCGCGCGAGGACTGCCACGAAGGCCATGAGGTCATGATCAAGCCGCGACCAATCGAGCCAGGACAGCACGTTGTCCTGGCAGTAGGCATTGTTGTTGCCCCGTTGCGTTCGACCCGACTCGTCGCCCGCCTGCAGCATGGGTGTCCCCAAAGACAGGAACAGCGACATCAGGAAGTTGCGTTGCTGCCGGGCGCGGCGGCTGCGCACCTGCGGGTCGTCACTGGGCCCCTCGACACCGCAGTTCCAGCTGAGGTTGTGTGACCGTCACGGTTGCCCTCGAGATTGGCCTCGTTGTGCCGCTGCTCGTGGCTGACGAGGTCCAGCAAGGTGAAGCCATCATGCGCCGTGAGGTAGTTCACCGACGCCCAGGGGCGGCGACCGCGTGCACGGAACAGGTCGCCGGAACCGGCCACACGCTCGGCGAACTGGCCGGCCAGCGCCGGATCCAAAACCGCATCGCCCCGCCAGAAGGAACGCAAGGTATCGCGGTAGCGGTCGTTCCACTCCGCCCAGCCCTCCGGAAACGCACCCAGCTGGTAGCCACCGGGCCCGATGTCCCAGGGCTCGGCAATCCACTTGACGAAGGCCAGCGCGGGGTCGGCGGCGAGTTCGGTGAAAAAGGGATGCTGCCGGTCGAACCCGTGGGGTCCCCGACCCAGCGTCACCGCGAGATCGAAGCGGAAGCCATCCACGCCGAGATCCTCGATCCACCAGCGCAGGCAATCGATGACGCATCGCCGCATCGCCGGGGTGGACAGGTTCACCGCGTTCCCGCAGCCGGTCAGGTTGTCGTACCGCCGTGGATCGTTCGGCAGGCGGTGATAGGCGCCGTGGTCGTCGAGGCCGCGCCAGCACCACACGGGGCCGTCCTGTCCACCCTCGCAGGTATGGTTGAAGACCACATCGAGAATCACCTCGAGTCCGGCATCGTGGAGGCAATCCACCATGTGACGGAACTCCGTGACCGGATCGTCCACCGCGTACTGCGCGGCCGGCGCGAACCAGGCAAGCGGGTTGTAGCCCCAGTAGTTGACCAGTCCGCGGTCGCGCAGGAAATCCTCGCTGCGGAAAGCCTGCACCGGCAACAACTGCACCGCAGTGGCCCCCATCGCCTTGAGGTGAGCGATGACCGCCGGCACCGTCAGGCCGAGGTACTTGCCACGCCAGTCCGCCGGGACGGCGGGATGAAGTTGCGTGTACCCCTTCACGTGCAGTTCGTGAATCACGGTTTCGCCCCAGGGGACTGCCGGGCGACGCGGTGGCGACAGGCGTGATGGCGCGGCAATGACGCGCGCGCGCGGCAGTCCCTCGGCGTCGATGATCCGTCGCGCATAGGGCTCGATCAGGCGGGGGCCGTCCACCGTGGTGGCCACGGTGTAGTCGATGCCGGGCTGTCCGAGGGGTGCGGGCAGCAACGCATGGAAAACATCCCCATGCCGGCCGGGAAACGGCCACTGTGCCGTCACGGTACCGGTCGCGTCGTGCAGGTTGAGCCACAGGGCGGCAGCCGCCGGCGCGTGTACCGCGAAATTGATCCCGGCGGGAGACTCCGCCGTGGCACGGCGGGGATGGGCCCCGAGTGGCGCGGGCTCGCCGGCCAGCAGCGGCGACTGTGTGCCCGGGCCCATCCCTCAGGTCCCACCGACACGTTCGAAGAAGCGGGCGCCGAGTGCCGGCAGGTCCACCACCAGCGACAGCGGTCGCCCGTGGCAGGGAACTGGCCGGGCGGTCACTTCGTGTTGCGGGGACCAATCCGCACCCCCCATCCAACCGGCATCGGTATCCAGCACGCAGCGCCAGCAACCGCCATCGACCCCGAGCCAGTACGCCGGCCGGGGCACCGGCGTGGCATTGAAGGCACACAGCAGCGTGGGCTCACCCGGCGCCCGGCGCTCGAAGGCGAAGACCGACGTGTCGGCACTCTCCACATCCACCCAGCGGAAGCCGTCCGGATGATGGTCCTCGCGG
>JBJTPC010000160.1:0-3724 GCA_046074905.1 Gammaproteobacteria bacterium | reverse complement strand
GGCCACCTGTTCGTCGTGGCGGCACCAAGCGGCACCGGCAAGACGAGCCTGGTGCGGGCGCTGATGGCTGCGCGGCCCCATCTCGGCTTCTCGGTGTCGTATACCACCCGTCCCATCCGCGCCACCGAAGTGGACGGCCGCGATTACCACTTCGTCGACCGCGCCACCTTCGAGGGCATGGTGGCAGCCGGCGAATTGCTGGAGTGGGCGCGCGTCTTCGACAACTATTACGGTACCGGTCTGGCGGTGGTGCGCGCAGCACTGGCACGCGGCGAGAGCCTGATCCTCGAGATCGACTGGCAAGGGGCCCGGCAGGTACGGGCGAAGCTCCCCGAGGCAGTGCAGGTGTTCATCCTGCCGCCCTCCCGCGCGGAGCTCGAGCGGCGCTTGCGCGGTCGCGGCACCGACGCTGCCGCGGTCATCGATCGCCGGCTGCAGGACTCCGTGACCGAGCTCTCCCACTGGCAGGAGTTCGACTGCGTGGTGGTCAACGACGTCTTCGAGCGCGCACTGGCCGACCTGCTGCGAGTGGTCGATGGCGCCGGCACGGAGGCCCCCGCCGACCTCCGCGCCGACCGTCCCGGCCTGGCGCAGTTCGCCGCCGGCCTGCTCCAGCCGCACGAGGTCCCGACCCGCACCCCCTGAGCGGACCCGCGAATCTGGCGTAAGTGCCTGAATCGGTGGTAATATTGCCGACCCGATTCCCATTCACCGGAACTCTCCATGGCCCGCATCACCGTCGAAGACTGCCTCTCCAGCGTGGACAACCAGTTCGAACTGGTGCTGCTGGCCGCCAAGCGCGCCCGTCGTATCGCCAACGGCGCCGAGACGCTGGTTCCGCAAGGCAACGACAAGCCCACCGTGGTCGCGCTGCGCGAGATTGCCGAGGGCCTGGTCACACGCGAACTGCTCCAGGAAGTGGAATTGCCGCCCGAGCCGAACCCGGCCGACTTCGGCATGGAGATCCCCGCCGACTTCCGCGCTCCGCAGTTCGGCCTGGGTGACTGAAGCGGCGCCGGGCGCCCGCCATGGAGAGCCCATCAGGCCTGCTGAACCTGCTGCCTGACAGCTGGAAGAGCGGCTGGGTGGGCAACTGGCGTGCTCCCGGCATCCATCAACTCGTCGCCGTCCTCGAGACCTACCTTCCGCCGGACGACATCGAGCGCGTCCGCGAGGCCTACGAGGTGGCCGAGCAGGCGCACCGCGGCCAGAAGCGGATGACGGGCGAGCCGTACATCACGCACCCCGTCGCCGCCGCCGGCATCCTCGCCGGCCTGCACATGGACTGGCAGACGCTCTGTGCCGCGCTGCTGCATGACGTCATCGAGGACACCCCGACCGCCAAGGACGACATCGCCGCACGCTTCGGACGCGATGTGGCGGAAATCGTCGATGGCGTCTCGAAGCTCGACAAGGTCCAGTTCAAGAGCAAGGCCGAGGCACAGGCGGAGAGCTTCCGCAAGATGATCCTCGCCATGGTGCGCGACATCCGCGTCATCATGGTGAAGCTGGCGGACCGCACCCACAACATGCGCTCGCTGGGCGTGATGCCCGCGCCCAAGCGCCGCCGCATCGCGCGCGAGACGCTCGAGATCTACGCGCCGATCGCCAACCGGCTGGGCATCAACTCGGTCCGTCTCGAGCTCGAGGACCTCGGTTTCCAGGCGCTCTACCCGAAGCGCTACCGCGTCATCGAGCGCGAGCTCAAGCGTGCCCGCGGCAACCAGAAGCAGTTCCTGCCGCGCATCACGGAGTCCATCGGAAGCGCCCTCGCCAGGGCCGGGCTGAAAGGCCAGGTCGAGGCACGCGAAAAGCACCTCTACAGCATCTACCGCAAGATGCTGAAGAAGCAGGTGCCGCTGGCGGAGGTGGTGGATGTCTACGGCGTGCGGGTGGTGGTCGACAGCATCGACACCTGCTATCGCGTGCTGGGCATCGTGCATGGCCTCTACAAGCCCATGCCCGGCCGCTTCAAGGACTACATCGCCATTCCCCGGGTGAACGGCTACCAGTCGCTGCACACCACGCTGTTCGGGCCGAACGGCATCCCGCTCGAGGTGCAGATCCGGACCACGGAGATGCACCGCCTCGCGGAAAGCGGCATTGCCGCACACTGGCAGTACAAGTCGGGTGACCGCGAGGGCAGCAGCGCGCAGCAGGAGCGTGCCCGCGAATGGCTGAAGGGCCTGATGCAGATCCAGGAGGGCGGCACTTCCGAGGAGTTCCTCGAAAGCGTGCGGGTGGACCTGTTCCCGGACAAGGTTTACGTGTTCACCCCGAAGGGCGACATCCTGCGCCTGCCGCGCGGCGCCACCTGCGTGGACTTCGCGTTCGCGGTACATACCGGCGTCGGCACCCGCTGTGTCGCCGCCAAGGTCGACCGCCGGCTGGTGCCGTTGCGCGCGGAGCTGCGCAACGGGCAGACGGTGGAGATCATCACCGCGCGCGGCGCCAAGCCGAACCCGGTCTGGGTCAATTTCGTGGTCACCGCCAAGGCACGCACCGCGATCCGGCACTTCCTGAAGAGCATGAAGCACGAGGAAGCGGTCGACCTCGGACGCCGGCTGCTGGACCAGGCCCTGCAGGAGCTGTCGTTGCCGCTCAAGCAGGTTCCGGAGGCCAGCCTGCAGCGGGCAGCGCGCGAGGCCGGGGCCCTGGAAGTCGATGCCCTGTTCGAGCAGATCGGGCTGGGCGAGCGGCTGGCGCCTCTGGTCGCCCGTTCACTGCTGCCGACGGCACCGGGCGCGACGCCGGCACCCCGCAATCCGCAGGGCGCACCCGGCGAGGGGATGGCGCCACTCGCCATTGCCGGTACCGAGGGCCTGGTCGTCGACTATGCCCATTGCTGCTTCCCCATCCCCGGCGACCCGATCACCGCGCACCTCACCACGGGGCGTGGCGTCATCATCCACCGCAGCACCTGCGGTTCGCTGGCGGGATGGCACAAGCAGCCGGACAAGTGGATTCCCGTGACGTGGAAGAACGAGCCCGGCAAGCTGTTCGCCTCGCAATTGCGCGTGGATGTACAGAACCGTGTCGGCGTGCTCGCCGCGGTGGCCACGCGCATTGCCGGCACCGGAACCAACATCGACACCGTCTCGCTCACGGAGCGCGACCAGACGGCCTCGACCATTACCTTCCAGCTGCAAGTGGAAGATCGCCGCCACCTGGCGCGGGTTCTGCGGGCGATTCGCCACATGGACGACGTGCTGGCGGTGACACGCACCCTGGCCTGAAGCAACGCGCCCGTCCCGTCACGGGGCGCACGAGCCGCCCGGATGCCGCCCCCCGCGGGTCATCGCGCCGGGTTACCATGCACGCTCTCCAACGCCTCAGTGCGAGGACTGTCCCATGCCGCGCCAGCCCATCCACTCCGACGCCGCTCCGCAGGCCATCGGTCCCTACTCGCAGGCCATCCGTGCCGGCGACACCGTTTACCTGTCCGGTCAGATTCCGCTGGATCCCGCCACCATGACGATCGTCGACGGCGGCATCGAGGCCCAGGCCATCCGGGTGTTCGAGAATCTCAAGGCAGTGGCCGCCGCCGCTGGCGGCACGCTGGATGATGCGGTGCGCGTCACCATCTTCCTCACCGACCTCGGCCAGTTCGGTACCGTGAACGAGGTGATGGCACGCTACTTCCGCGAACCTTATCCGGCCCGCGTCACCATCGGCGTGGCCGCGCTGCCGCGTGGCGCTGCCATCGAGGTGGACGCCATCCTGC
>JBJTPC010000159.1:0-3646 GCA_046074905.1 Gammaproteobacteria bacterium | reverse complement strand
CTCATTGGCACAGGACGTCGCTGGTCGCACGCAGTTGCAGGCGGTCTACCTGCAGGACCTCTGGCGACTCTCCGATACGCTCACCTTGACTTCCGGCTTGCGTTACGAGCGCTGGCACGCCCTCGACGGGCGCCAGTTCTTCACGGGACTTGCGCCTTTGGCCTATCCGGAGCGCAGGGTGAATGGCACTTCGCCAAAGCTGTCGCTGGCCTGGCAGATGGACGCAGTTTCCAAACTGCGCGTTTCGGCTGGCCGCGGTATCCGCTTCCCGACCGTACCTGAACTTTTCCAGGGCTCGAGGCTCGCCACGTCCATCCAGGTGAGTGACCCCAACCTGAAGCCCGAAGTGTCGGATGCGCTGGAACTCGCCTACAGCCGCGAGTTCTCGCGTGCGGACCTGCGCGTCAGCCTGTTCGAGGACGACGTCAAGGATTCCATCGTCAGCCAGACCAACGTGACGGTCACGCCGCAAGTCACGAACATCCAGAACGTCGGGCGCGTGCGTACACGGGGCATCGAGGCGCAGCTGCGTTGGCGCCCGGCGGCCATCGACGGCCTGTCGATTGATGCAAACGCTGCACTCACCACGGCCGAGATCCTGGAGAACGCGAACTTCCCCGCAGCGGAGGGCAAGAACTGGCCACGCATCCCCCGCGTGCGCGCGAACCTGCAGGCGGTGTATGCCTTCAATGACCAGCTCACGGGAACACTCGCCGGGCGCTGGAGCGGCCGCATGTACAACACGCTCGACAACATCGACACCAACCCGGATGTCTACGGGGGGGTTTCGCGGGCGAAGAGCCTCGACATGCGTCTGGCATGGCAGGCCGAAGATGGGCTGGAACTCGCATTGGGCATCGATAACCTGACCAACGCGCCAAGTTACCAGGCACATCCCTTGCAGGGACGTACGGTGTTTGCCGAAGTGAGGTGGGCCGGGGGTGAGCGATGAGCGTCTCCCGACCGCAAGTCGCGCGACACCTGGAAGGGAGTGCGCTGTACCGCACGCTGTGGCGTTGGCATTTCTATGCGGGACTCTGGTGTATCCCGTTCATCGTGGTCCTGGCGTTGTCCGGGTCGCTGTACCTGTTCAAGCCGCAGTTCGAGGCGTGGCAGGACCGCGAGTTCCACACCGTTGCCTTCCCCGGTCCACGGATCGGACCCGTAGCCGAAGTTCGCATCGCCGAGGGTGCCGTTCCCGGCACCCGCTTCGCCGAGTACGAACTGCCGCATGCGCCGCAGGCGGCCGGAAGGGTGTGGTTGCGCGATGCACAAGGCGAGAAAATCCGTGTGGTCGTGCAGCCCGTCACCGGCGAGGTGCTGGACATCGTCATGGCGAAGTCACGGCCCATGCAGGTGATTCATGACTTCCACGGCGAACTGCTGCTGGGTGATGCCGGCTCGCTGTTCGTGGAGCTGGCAGCCTGCTGGGCCATCGTGATGGTGCTGACGGGTCTCTATCTATGGTGGCCGCGAAGCGCAAACGGTCTTGCCGGCGTGCTGTGGATCCGCTTCGGAGCGGGGTCGCGCCTGTTCTGGCGCGACCTCCATGCGGTGACCGCCGTCTGGATCTCGCTGCTCGTGCTGTTTCTGCTGTTCACGGGTCTGCCGTGGACGGGCGTCTGGGGGAAGGCCTTCAAGGAAGTCCGCCAGCTCACCGGTACCGCGGTCATGAAGCAGGATTGGGCGCAAGGCCGCAGCGGTGAGCGGCGCGAAGCTCTCGGCGAGGCGGCAGGGGACGAACATGCCGAGCACGGGGGTCACGACCACGCAGCGATGCCTGCCGCCGCAGGGGAGTCAGGGATACCCGCCTTCACGCTCGATCAGGTGGTGGCGACGGTGGCGCCGCTCGGCTGGGCCCCGCCGGTGTATGTCACGCCGCCCGGTGGCAAATTGTCCGGTCCCGCGCGCAGGCAACCGGTCGGTCCCCCGGGTTGGAACGTACGGTCCGATGCACAGAACCGACCCCTCCGCGAATCGCTGGTGATGGATGCACGTACGGGTAGCGTGCGACAGCACGAAACGTTCGCCGACAAGCACATCATCGACCGCGTCGTCGGCATCGGCGTCGCGGCACATGAGGGACAACTGTTCGGCGTCCTCAACCAGTTGCTCGGCGTGCTGACGGCCGGCGGCCTGGTGCTGATGTCCGTCAGCGGTTTCGTGATGTGGCGCCGACGCAAGCCGGACGACCGCTTGGGTGCGCCTCCGCCTCCCGTCGAAGCGGCCCGCTACGGCACCGGCCTTGCGGCCATCATCGTCTTTTGTGCCTGCTTCCTGCCGGTCCTCGGTGTCTCGCTGCTCGTCGTCGGCCTGCTTGAATGGACGGTGTTGCGGCGGATCCCCGGCGTCCGCGACTGGCTCGGTCTGGCCATTCCGAGCCGCTAGAATGCAACAGGAGGATTGAAGCCATGGCGAAGTCCACTCGCAAGCCCAAGGCCAACCGCGGACTCTCCACGCGGACGCTGCTGATCACGCTGGCGATTGGCGTGCTGCTCGGTGCCGCCGCCGTGACGGTGCTGCTCAGCCGGTCTTCGAGCGCCGAGCGCAGCACGGGCCGCGCGGTGCCGGATTTCCGGGGGCTGGTGGATACCACGGGTCTCACCCTGAAGGCCGGCGAGTTGCGCGACGCTCCGCAACTCGTCTTCTTCGGCTTCACGCAGTGCCCGGATATCTGTCCGGCCACGCTCAGCACGGTGGCGCAGGCCTTGCGCCACATGCCGCCGGACGTTGCAGCGCGCGTCCATCCGGTGCTGATCACCGTCGACCCGACCAACGACAACGTGCAGGTACTGGCGCGATATGTCGCCGGATTCGACGCAAGGATTCACGGACTGTCGGGCGAGCCGCGACTGCTGCAGCGGATTGCAGACGGTTACGGGGCCGTGGCCGGTGGCCAGCGCGTCACTGACCACACGGCCCTGCTGTACCTGGTTTCCCGCGAAGGCGAGGTGTTGCGGACGTTCCTCCCGGGGGCTCCGCCCCGCGACATTGCGGTGGCCGTGGAAGTCGCGGTTCGGGGTTAGCGGGTTCCGCCGGCGGAAACGGATTCCGGCCGCTTCAGGCGGCGGTCCAGCCGCCGTCGATGGCAATGGCTTGCGCAGTGATGTTCCGGGCAGCATCAGTGCACAAAAACAGCGCCAGTGCCGCAAGCTCGTCGACGGTGATGAAGGACTTTTTGGGCATCGGTCGCAACATGATCTCCTGTACCACCCGCTCTTCGGGCAGCCCGTGCTCACGGGCCTGCGCGGCGATTTGCCGCTCTACCAAGGGGGTCCTGACATAGCCGGGGCAGAGCGTGTTGATGGTGATGTCGGTGTCGCCCGTCTCGAGGGCGACGGTTTTCGCCAGACCCAGCAAACCATGCTTGGCCGCGATGTACGCGCTCTTGTAAGGGGAGGCGACCAGCGAGTGCAGGCTGCCGATGTTGATGACTCGACCGTAGCCAAGCCGACGCATGCCCGGAAGACAGGCCCGCGTCAGCATCGCCGGGCCCTTCAGCATCACGTCAACCAGCAGCCCCCAGCGCTCCGGCGGGAAATCTTCCAGGCGCGAGACGTGCTGCAAGCCGGCATTGTTGATGAGCACCGATATCGGTTTCCCCGAGGCCTCCAGCGACGTGATGACGCGTTCGACTTCCGCGGCG
>JBJTPC010000158.1:0-2019 GCA_046074905.1 Gammaproteobacteria bacterium | reverse complement strand
GGTGCCATGTTCCTGCGGAACTCGTGGCCGGTGCGAAGTGGTGGGGCGTGACTGCGCAGCTCTACTCGCTGCGCAGCGCCGGTGACTGGGGATTGGGCGACTTCTCCACGCTGCGCGAACTGGTGCAGCATGCGGCCGGTGCCGGCGCGGCGTTCATCGGCCTGAATCCCCTGCATGCCCTGTTTCCGGCAGATCCCGATCATGTCAGTCCCTACAGTCCCTCCAGTCGCCACTACCTCAATGTGGCGATGATCGAGGTGCCCCGGGTGGTGGGGTTCGCCACCCATCCGACGGTGCGTCGACAGGTCGAGAGCGAGGCTTTCCAGGCGGAACTCCGGCGTCTCCGGGAGTTGCGTCATGCCGATGCCGCGGGGGTCATGGCCCTCAAGCTTCCGCTCCTGCGCGCGTTGCATGAAGCGTTCAGGCGCGAGCAACTGGCCCAGGGAACCGCCTTGGGCGATGCGTTCCGTCGCTACCGTGCGGCTGAAGGCGAGGCGCTCGAGCTTCAGGCCACCTTCGATGCGCTGCAGTCGCAGATGCGTGCCCTGGATTCCTCCCATTGGGGTTGGGATTCCTGGCCGGCCCAGTACCGCGATGCCCGTGGACCGGCGGTGCGCGATTTCGCGTTGCGCAATGCCGTGGATGTGGAGTTCCACGCGTGGTTGCAATGGCTTGCGCAGGCGCAACTTGCCGAAGTACAGGCCTTGGCGCACCGGCTCGGGATGCCAATCGGTGTTTACGGCGACTATGCGGTTGGCGTGAATGCAGGGGGTGCCGAGACCTGGGCGGATGCCGCCACCTACTGTCTTGGCGCAGGTATCGGGGCGCCACCGGATTCACTCGCCCTGCTCGGTCAGGATTGGGGCATTCCACCGCAATCCCCGGATGTCCTCCGGGCCACGGGTGGCGCGCCGTTCCGCGCGTTGATCCGCAGCAACCTGCGGCATTTCGGCGCGCTGCGCATCGACCATGTGATGGCCTTGTACCGGCAATGGTGGGTGCCCCGGGGCCGGAAGGCCAGCGAGGGCGGCTATATCCACTATCCGCTTGAACTCCTGCTTGACGTGCTGGCGGAAGAAAGCCGGTCGCATGGCTGCCTGATCGTGGGCGAGGACCTCGGGACCGTTCCCGAAGCAATCCGCGTCACCCTGCCGGCACGTGCCGTGCACAGTTACAAGGTGGCCTTGTTCGAGCGGGTGGCGGGCGATGCTTTCCGCGCCCCGCGCGACTACACTCCCGGAGCACTGGCGGTCCTTTCGACCCACGATCTGCCCACCCTCCGCGGATGGTGGGAGGGCGAAGACATCGACCTGCGACATCGACTGAACCTTTATCCAAGCGCCGAGGTTCGCGACGGCCTGCGTTGGGATCGGGGAGTGGACAAGTGGCGCTTTCTCGAGGCCTTGCGGGCCGAGGGAATCGCGCCGGCACAGCCCGTTGATGGCGCCGGACCCTACACGCCCGAACTGGCGGTCGCACTCCACCGCTTCCTCGGCCGGACCCGGAGCGCGCTCGCCGCCGTGCAGGTCGAGGATCTCGCTCTCGAGGCCGACCCGGTGAATGTCCCGGGTACCGACCGCGAGCATCCCAATTGGCGCCGGCGGTTGCGACAAGAGGTTCCGGCCTTGTTCACCGAACCCGAGCCACGGGCCATCCTCGCGGCCATCGCGACGGGACGCCGTGAGGCGGCCCGCGGTCAGGAACCGTAGAACTCCCGCCAGGTTGCGAGGGACTCCGGCCAGTCTGCCGGGGTCGGCTTGCCGTAGGCCCGGTTGCGGGTGGCGAGACCTGCGGGGCTGAAGACCTCCAGGTACTGCGCGGTCGGCACGTAATAGAACATGTGCAGGATGCGCGAGGCAAATCGCCATGCGCCGTCCTCGACGCGGTACTCGTCGTGGTAGCGGATTGCGGTGAGCATCGGTTGCCCCAGTCGGTTCATTTCCGCATGGGAGAGCACGATGCCCGTGGCGCGTTCCGGGTTGGCCGGGTCGAAGGTCACGATGCGGTCATGCGTGAAGT
>JBJTPC010000157.1:0-3105 GCA_046074905.1 Gammaproteobacteria bacterium | reverse complement strand
AACAAGCTCCGACAGTACGTCCTCGCGTCCACTCTCGGCCTCGGGATGGCAGCGGGTGCGGGTCAGGCCGCCGCTGCCGACCTCACCGCGACCCTCACCCTCGCCAACGAGTACGACTTCCGCGGCATTTCCCAGTCCGCGAAGGACCCGGCTGTCCAGATGTCGCTGGACTTCGCCACCGACAGCGGCTTCACCGCCGGCGTGTGGGGATCGAACATCGATTACGGTCCGGACACCAGCGAAGATCGCGAGTTGGACATCTACGCGGGTTGGTCGAAGGCAATCAACGATGACCTGTCGTTCTCGGTGAATGCCGTGTACTACACCTACTACGGCGACGGCGATTTCGACTATCCCGAGTACAACGTCGGCCTCGACTACAAGGGCGTGTCCACCAAGCTCTGGTACAGCAACGACTACGCCAAGTCGGGCGAGTCTGCCTACTATTTCGAGGCGGCGTACTCCCACGAGCTGCCGGCAGGCTTCACCCTCACGGCGCATGCCGGCTTCTCGCGCGGCGACTACTGGAAGAACGCGGTGCCCGGCGTGAATACCGAGTACGACGACTTCACTCTCGGCTTGTCGCGTGACTTCGGTCCGGTGACTGCCGCCCTCAAGTACTCGGTGGTGCGCACGGATGGCCCGGCCCGTGTGCGTGACGACGTGTTCAACAACGAGAACCGCGTGCTGTTCCAGGTGTCCACGACTTTCCCGTGGAGCAAGGACTGACCACCGCTCCCGGAAACGGGAAATGAAAAGGCGGAAGGGGCAGCCCTTCCGCCTTTTTTGTCGCCCTGCCGGCCGAGGCCCATCGGAGGCGCCCCGGCACGGCGCGTCGATTCAGGCGTCCTTCAGGACCTCGCGCAGGGTGCCGAACAGCTGATCGATGTGCTGCTTCTCGATGATCAGCGGCGGCGACATGGCGATGATGTCGCCCGTGGTCCGCACCAGTTGGCCGCGGGCGAAGCACTTGGTGAACACGTCATACGCACGGGCTGTCGGCTTGCCGGCAATGGGCGCCAATTCGATACCCGCAATGAGCCCGTAGGTGCGGATATCGATGACCGCCGGCAATCCCTTCAGGGACTGCGCGCCGTCCTCCCAGTACTGCGCCATTTCCCGCGCGCGCGTCAGCAGACCGTCACGCTCGTAGATGCCGAGTGTGGCGATGGCGGCGGCGCAGGCCACCGGGTGGGCGGAGTAGGTGTAGCCATGGAACAGGTCGATGGCCGCCTCCGGCCCCTGCATGAAGGCCTCGTAGATACCCTGCTTGACGATCACCGCGCCCATCGGCAGGGCGCCGTTGGTGAGCCCCTTCGCACAGGTGATGATGTCAGGCGTGACGCCGAACTCCTGCGCCGCGAACGCCGAACCCGTGCGACCGAAACCGGTGATGACCTCGTCGAAGATGAGCAGGATGCCGTGCTTGTCGCAGATTTCCCGCAGCCGCTGCAGATAGCCGACCGGGGGCAGCACCACGCCGGTGCTGCCGGCGATGGGCTCGACGATCACGGCCGCGATGTTCGAGGCGTCGTGCAGGCCGACGAGTCGCTCGAGGTCGTCGGCGAGATGGGCGCCCCAGGTGGGCAGACCGCGGCTGAACGCCGTTTCCGCCGGGTTGTAGGTATGCGGGAGGTGATCGACCCCGGCCAACTGGGCACCGTAGAACTTGCGGTTGTTGACCATGCCGCCGACCGAGATGCCACCGAAGCCGACGCCGTGGTAGCCCCGCTCGCGACCGATCAGGCGGGTGCGCGTGCCTTCCCCGCGGATGCGATGGTAGGCGAGCGCGATCTTGAGGGCGGTGTCCACCGCCTCGCTGCCCGAGTTGACGAAGAAGGCGTGGTTCATGCCCTCCGGCGCAGCTTCACCAGGGCGTTGGCCGCCTGGAAAGCCAGCGGATGGCCCATCTGGAAGGGGGGCGCGTAGTCCATCTCGGCAATTTGCGCGGCCACCGCCTCGCTGATCTCGCGGCGACCATGACCCGCATTGACGCACCACAGACCTGCTACGCCGTCGAGAATCTGCCGACCATCCTGCGTCCAGTAGTGCATGCCGCTGCTCTTGGCGAGCAGTCGCGGATTCGCCTTGTACTGGCGATTGGCCGTGAACGGCATCCACAGGGCCTCGAGGTCCTGGCGGGAGAGGGGCTGGTGGGCAAGCTCGATCGGGTTGGCGCTCATGGCGGGTCCTGCGGCATCCGGGGTGGTGTGGGTCGGGTGGGTCTGCGCCAAGGTGGCGCGTTCGACCCAGGGTCGATGATAAGAAAAATCAACATCTGATGCGAATTTTCCGCAAAATTGCCAACCGGTGTTTAAAATCATCAACGCGAGAGACGGTTTTCCTGCCCGATGGACTTGTTGCAGCGAGGCTTCCCATGACGCTCGACGTCGGTGCCCACCTCCGGGCCGTTCGCCAGATGTACGGGCTGTCCCAGCGTGAATTGGCGAAGCGCGCCGGCGTCACCAACGGCATGATCTCCCTGATCGAGCAGAACCGGGTGAGTCCGTCGGTCAGTTCGCTGAAGAAGGTGCTGGATGGCATTCCGATGTCCTTGGCCGAGTTCTTCACGCTCGACCTCTCGCAGTCGCCGCAATTGTTTTTCGGTCGCGACGAACTGACCAATCTCGGCAGCGAGGAGGTTTCGCTGCGGCTGGTGGCCGCACGACGACCCAATCGGGCCATGGCCATTCTCCACGAGCGCTATGCGCCGGGTGCCGATACGGGCGAAGAGATGCTGGCCCACAAGGGGGAGGAGGGGGGCGTGGTGGTACGCGGGTCGATCGAGCTGACCGTGGGAGCCGCCTCGCGGGTCCTGGGCCCCGGGGATGCCTACTATTTTTCCAGCTCGGTCCCGCACCGGTTCCGGAATGCCGGGCGCGAGGAATGCGAGATCATCTCGGCAAGCACGCCCCCCACCTTCTGACTTCGTCTTCGCACGGCGCCGGTCCGACCGGTCGCAGGGGCGGTACCATAACGGTCTCCTGAAGGAGTTGTTCCGGTGACCCGTCCGATCACGCTTGCCGCCACCCAGTTCGCCTGCAGTTTTGACCGTGCTGCCAATCTGGCCGCGGCCGAGCGCGTGGTACGTGCGGCAGCGGCCCG
>JBJTPC010000156.1:0-11291 GCA_046074905.1 Gammaproteobacteria bacterium | reverse complement strand
TCGCGCAGCGTGAGGTTCACCTCGGTGGCATCGGAGGGTTGCCAGGCCAGCTGGCCGCACAGGGCCTCGTGGTCGTTGGCGCCCCGGTCCTCCACGCCGGTGCCCACGGACTTCATGTAGCCGCTGTCCTGGTTGCGGATGAAGGCCAGGCGACCCTGCATGGACTCGCTGATGGGACCGGAAATGGCTCCCTCGGCGATGAACTGGCTGAAGCGGCCCAGGGTGAGCGAGGCGTAACCCTCGGCCTCACGGGTGGGCTTCTTCGACACGAATTGGATCGCACCGCCGGTGGCGTTGCGCCCGAACAGCGTACCCTGCGGACCGCGCAGCGTCTCGACGCGCGCCAGGTCGAATACCGGGAAACTGGCGAGGTTGATGGAACTGGAGTAGCTGTCGTCCTGGTAGACGGCCACCGGCGGCTCCTGCTGGTCGCCGTAGTCGTTCTGCGAAACGCCGCGGATGTTGAACACCACCTGCGAAGAAGAGTAGGCGTTCATCTTCAGGCTGGGTACCGCACGGACGATGTCGGTGGCGGTGGTGATGTTCAGGTCGGCGAGTGCGTCGCTGCCGAGGGCGGTCACCGAGATGCCGACGTCCTGCAGGCGCTGCTCGCGGCGCTGTGCCGTGACCACGACCTCCTCGAAGGCATCGGCCGCAGGGGCGTCGGCGGGCGCGGCGACGACGAGGGCCGGGAAGCACAGGGTGCCGGCAACCGCCGATCCGAGAATGGCGCGTACCCGCGCGCCGAGCGAAGCGTTCGACATCATGAGTGACTCCGGCGAAAATGGACTGGGATCGATGTCCAGTACACCGACCTCTCTGGCTCCAGTGTGGCGTAGTTGCAGCAGTGGAGCAACCTCCGTTCGCTGTCTCGGGAGTGAAATCGTATGTGGCGGCAGATTCTCGCTGTTTTCGCCGGGTATACCGCCTGGACGCTACTGTGGCTTTCCGGCAACGCCTGGTTCTTCGCCGATGCCGGACGGCAACTCGCCGCCGGTACCCCCTTCCATGCCCCCGGGCCTCTCGTCGGTCTGTTGCTGCTGGCAGGCAGTTGCTCGCTGGTCGCCGGAATCGTGCTCGCCCGCTTGCTGCCGCCGGGCACCGCCTCGCGCTACCCGCTGGGGTTCCTGGGCCTCGCCTTGGTGGCGAGCGGGACCGTGGTCTCGCTGGACCTCGGGACCTTGCTGCCGCTGTGGTACCACGCTGCCTTCCTGCTGGCGCTCGTGCCGCTGGTCTGGTGGGGAACCGTGCTTGGCCGCCGCTGAAACCCGCTCTCCGTCCCCGCCATCCCGCCGACACTGGAGGTCTTCACCATGAGCAGCCCGCCGTCCCAACGCTACGCCCCGGCGAGCATCGCACTCCATTGGTTGATGTTCGTGCTGATCGCCGCGGTCTACGCCACGATCGAGTTGCGTGAACTGTTCCCCAGGGGCAGCGATCCGCGCAACCTGATGAAGACCTGGCATTTCATGCTGGGCCTGTCGGTCCTTGCCCTGGTGGCGATACGGGTGCTGTTGCGCCTCACCCGCGCGACGCCACCGATCACCCCCGCGCCGGCCGCGTGGCAGGAGAAGCTTGCCAAGCTGGGACATCTGGCGCTTTACGCCCTGATGTTCGCCATGCCGCTCGCGGGCTGGCTCATCCTGAGTGCCGAGGGCAAGGAGATCCCGTTCTTCGGTCTCGCGCTGCCGCCACTGGTGGGCGTCGACGAGCACCTCGCGCATGACATCGAGGAACTCCATGAAACGGTCGGCGAGGTGGGCTACTGGCTGATCGGCCTCCACGCCGCAGCCGCGCTGTTCCACCATTACCTGCTGCGCGACAACACCCTGGTGCGCATGCTGCCCAGCCGGCGTGGAGGTTGAACGATGAATCAACCCCTCCCCGCGCCACCGCCGCGCCCCCCCGTACGCACGCTCCTGCTGGCCCTGGGAGGAAGCGCTGCGGCTGTCACCCTGGCTGCACTGCTGGCCGATTCGCTATCGACGGCCCTGCTGATGGGCAGCTTCGGCGCAACCTGCTGCCTGGTATTCGGCTTTCCCGATGGACCGTTCAGCCAGCCGCGGGCCGTGGTGGGCGGTCACCTGCTGAGCGTGCTGGTCGGCCTGGCCGCGCTGCATTGGGTCGGCCCGATGCCCTGGGCGCTCGGGCTGGCGGTCGGCGTGGCGACGGCGGGAATGATGACGCTGCGCGTCATGCATCCCCCGGCCGCCTCCAACCCGGTCATCGTTTTTCTGGGCGGAAGTGGCTGGGGATTCGCGTTGTTCCCGGCCTTGGTCGGCGCACTGTTGATCGTGCTCGTGGCGCTGGCGTGGAACAACGGCGTCCGGCGGGTGCGTTATCCGCTCTACTGGTGAGCCCCGCCACGGCACTACGCGGCCGGTGACCGCCGCTCATCCACCGGCGGCGGGCTTCACCAGCGCCACGGCGGCGTCCACATAGCGGTAGATCTCCGCCGGCAGGTTGCGGTCGTCGCGTGACTTGTCGCGCGTCTCGCCGAGACGCACCAGTACCAGGCGCTCGGCCGGTATCACGATGATGTACTGCCCGAGGTGTCCCTGGAACAGGTAGAAGGGATGCCGGTAGGCAAGATCCATCCAGACCGAATGGCCATAGAACGGCTGCAAATCGGGTTGGGTCATGCGCGCGACGAATCCCGCATCCAGCAATTGCCGCCCCTGCCACTGTCCGCCCTGCAGCAGCAATTGCCCGAGACGCGCGAAATCGCGCGCCGTGGCGGCGATGCAGCAGAATGCCTTCTCCATGCCGTCCGGCCGGTCCAGGGTCCACGTGCCGTCCTGTTCCATGCCGAGCGGCTGCCAGAACTTCGCCGACAGGTAAGACGACAAGGTCAGCCCGGGATCCTTTCGCTGGAGGGCACGTGTCAGGGCAATCGCCAGCACCTGCGTTCCCGCACTGTTGTACTCGTACTCCTGCCCCGGCTCACGTTCAAATCCCGCCCCGAGCACCAGCGCTTCCGAGTCGTCGCCGTAATAGAGCTCGGCCGTCGGGTTGAATGGCAGGTAGTAGCTCTCGGTCCACTGATGCCCGGCCGACATCGCGGAAAACTGGGCGAAGGTCGCCTTGCCGCCGCGCGGGTCGCGAACCCATTCCTTGATGAAGTCCGACACCGGCTCGTCGAAAGAGAGGAGATAGCCGTCGCTGACGGCGGCGCCGGCGAGCATGGTCACCACGGTCTTCGTCACCGAGAAGGAGTTGGTCCGGCTGGCAGCCGTGTAGGGCGCGAAATAGCGCTCCTGCAACACCTGTCCGTCGTGGACCACCAACCAGGCGGCCGTGCCCTGCTGCTCGTGATAGGCGAGCAGGTCGGCCGACATGGGTTGCCGGTTGTACTGCGGCGAGACTGCCCAGGGCTGCGGCACGCCGGCGCGAATCTCGCGCTGGTCGAAAACCGCAGCGTCATCGATGTTCGCGGTGGTCCGCCCCATCAGGTAGGTCGCGCGGAATCCGCGGTAGATGTAGCTGTTTCCGGTCAGGGCCGGCAAGGCAGCCACGACGGCCACCACGACCAGCAGCCACTTGCCCACCCGCTTCCAGATCGGTGTTGCCTGTGCCATCCATCACCCCCAGGGAGATACCGGGATTGTCCGCGTTGTCATCCCCGCAGTCCACCGTCGGGGTGCCGCGGAACCCCGGCAGCACCGAGTGCGGGAACCGATGGTCGGCGGAGCAGGTAAACTGCCGTCTTCCGACGGAGGCTTGCCCATGATTCCCGCCGCCGAAGCCCTCGCCCGCCTCAAGGAGGGCAATCGTCGCTTCGCCCTGAATGTCCGTGCTCCCGAGCGCCCTCTCGATCATGACCGGCGCGCCGAGCTGGCAAAGGCGCAGGAGCCATTTGCCATCATTCTCGGCTGCTCGGACAGCCGCGTTCCGGCCGAACTGGTGTTCGACCAGGGCCTCGGCGACCTCTTCGTGATCCGCGTGGCCGGCAACATCGTGGCGCCGTCGCAGGTGGGCAGCATCGAGTTCGCCGCCTCGCGCTACGACGTGCGCCTGGTGGTGGTGATGGGGCACACCAAGTGCGGCGCCATCGCCGCAACCATCGAGGAACTCCGCCAGCCGGCGGAGAAGCAGTCCCGCAATCTCCGCTCCATCTTGGACCGCGTCCGCCCCTGGGTGCAGACGCTGATGGAGACCCCCCTGCGACATGATGACGAGGCCCTGCTGACGCACAGCGTGCGTGCGAATGTCCGCGCCTCGGTGAACCATCTCAAGCACGCCTCCGAAATTCTCGAGGAACTGATCGAGCACCACGGGCTGATGGTGGTCGGCGCCGAGTACTGTCTCGAATCCGGCGTCGTCGAGTTCCTCGACGAGGAACTCCCCGGCGTCGCCGCCACCCTTCGCGAGTGAGGCCGGAGACGCTGTCCCGCGGATGACCGGTCCGGGAGTGCCCTGCGCTATATTGGCGCAGGCCCTTCCTGTACAGGACAACCTCATGGCGTACTCGACCCTCCTCGGCCGTTGCCTCGGCGGCCTCCTTCTTCCGCTGCTCTGGCAGCCCGCAACCGCACAGTCACCCGCCCCCCCGGAAGCCGGCGCAGCGGTAACGGAGGCCGGGGTGGCCGGGGTGGCGGTGAGCGATGCCGGGCGTCGTGCCCAGGCGCCCTCCGTGGCGGTCGGCAGCGACGGCAGCATCCACGTGGTGTGGCTCGACAAGGGAACGATCGGCACTGCCGACAAATTGGGGGCCCATGCCCCCGGCGGCCACTCCCACCAGTCGTGGTCGGACGTGTTCTATGCCCACAGCAGCGACGGTGGCAAGACCTTCTCCCGCCCTCGCCGCGTGAACGCGCAGGACGGGGAGGTGTGGGGCTTCTCGGTGAGCAAACCCTCGATCGGCATCAGCCGTCGCGGCACCCTCCATATCGCCTATCCCGCGAACGAGATCTCCGCGACCAACGGCAAGCCGGTGGCGGTGATGCACTACGTCCGTTCCACCGACGGCGGCCGCTCGTTCTCCACACCCTTGCGCCTGAACACCAACCCGCCGGAGGACCTCTCCGCGGCCGTGCACGGCGGCCTCGCGCAGGCACAGGCCTTCGCCACCCTCGCCGTCGGGCCGGAAGGCGATGTCTATGCCGCCTGGCTCGATACTCGGGTGATGATCCACCAGACACGCGCTTCGAGCACCTATCTCCGGGTCTCGCGTGACGACGGCCAGACCTGGGAACCGGAGCGTGAAGCTTTCGGTGCCGATGCCTGCCCATGCTGCCAACTCACCTCGACCATCGGCTCCGCGGGTGAACTCCATGTCGCCAGCCGACTCGTGCATGAGGACAATCACCGCGAACCGACGGTGACGGTCTCCCGCGACGGAGCCCGGACCTTCTCGCCCCGCGTCGGCGTTGGTGGCCCGGCCTGGGTGCTGGATGGCTGCCCCCTGAAGCCGACCGCCATCGCGGCCGCGGGTGCGCTCGTCCATACCGCCGTCTTCAACGGTGCGGTACAACCCAGCGGGGTGCTCTATTCTCGATCCGCCGAAGGGGGCCGCTCCTTTGGCGAGGGAGTGAAGCTTCATCCGGAAGCGACCGTCTCGGATGCACCAGCCCTGGCGGCGAGCGGCGACCATGCCTTCGCCTTCTGGCATGCGAAGGTGGGCGCCGGCGAGCGCCGCGTTTACGGTCGACTGCTCACCGCGGGTGGAGCGCACCTCGGTCCGGTGTTCGCCGTGGGGGCCGGGCGCGGCGCGTCGAGCCTTCCCGCAGCCGCCACTCTCGAGGGAGGCGGCGCCGTGGTGGTTTGGCAGCAAGGCGAGCAGGTGATGTCCGCACGGCTGCCCCCTCCGGCGAGCCCGGCCTCCTCGACCGCCAGCGTGGCGCCCGCGGCAGTCACGCCCATCGCCCCGTTGACCGCCGAAGGTTTCTCGTCGCTGCTGGCGCGGCAACGCGGGCAGTTCGTGGTACTCAACCTCTGGGCCACGTGGTGCGTGCCATGCCTCAAGGAGATCCCGGACCTGGTGACACTGTCACGCGAATTCGCGCCGCGCGGCGTGCGGCTGGTCGCCGTCGCGATGGACGAGCCGACCGATCTCGCCCGGGTGGAGGAGTTCCGGCAGCGGGTCTTCCCGGATTTTTCCAGTTGGCTGCGCGCGGAACCCGAGATGGACACGCTGGTAAGCCGCATCGACCCGGCCTGGAACGAACTCTTGCCGACCACCTATCTCATCGGCCGCGACGGGCAGGTCCTCAAGCGGCTGCAGGGCAAGAAGTCACTCGAGGACTTTCGTGGCGAGATTGTCGCCCTGCTCTGACCGGATTTCCCCGGCATGAAAAAAGGGCTGGTCTTGCGACCAGCCCCGGAGAGCATCCGCACCGGAGTGCGAAGGCGGTGGGTCCGTCAAGCGGACCCGACCGATTCCAACCTCAGAACTTGTAGTTGACGCCGAGCGAGAAGATACGCGGCTCCTGCCAGGTGGCGTTGCGGAACATGCTGAAGTCGATGCCCTGCAGCTGGCGGGACTCGTCCGTCAGGTTGCGGGCCGCGATGAACACGTCAGCCGTGCCGCCACCCGTCTGGATGTCGGACAAGACCAGGCGGGCGTTCAACATGCGCGTGGCAGGCACAGAGTTCAGGCCGACCACGTAGCTGCCACCGGCATTCGGTGCCGACAGCGACTTGTTCACCGTGTACAGGTTCATCGCGGAGGTGAACGTGTAATCGGCGATCAGGCGCAGCGTGCCGAAACTGGTCTGCAGCAGGCGGCCGTCCAGGTTCAGGTTGACCGTGTTGCGCGGGGCGTAGGCGGCCAGGCGGTTCGAGGCGGTATCGATGATCGGGCGACCCGGACGGAACGAGTTGTCGAGGTACTTCTTGAACTCGGTCGACAGGTAGCCGTAGCTGGCCTGCACGCGCCAACCCTCGGCCAGCAGCAGCTGCGCCTCGGCCTCGAAGCCCTTGTAGACGGCCTCACCGGCGTTGGTGAGGTAGGACTGGGTGGTGGCCGGGATCAGCTGGGTGATCTGCAGGTCGGTGATGTTGTTATGGAAGAACGCGGCGTTGACACGCGCCCGACCCCCCAGCAGCGTCGCCTTGATGCCCAGCTCCTTGGAAACGGAGCTCTGCGGCTGGTAGGGCGTGGTGGCCACGGCCGGGATCGCGAGCTCGGCCGAGAAGCCGCCGCTCTTGAAGCCCTTGGCAACACGCACGTAGACGTTCAGGTCCTCGTTCACCTTCAGCGAGATCGAGCCCATCGGCGTGGTGCCGGAGAAGCTGGCATCGTAGCTGGTGAAGGGCAGGATGTCGGTGGTACGCGCCCCGCCGAAGCCGGCGGTGTTGTAACGATGCGTCCAGCCACCCCGGTCTTCCTTGGTGGTGCGGATGCCGGCGGTGAGGGTCCAGCGGTCGGCCAGGGTGTAGTCGGCCTGGGCGAACACGGCCTTCGCGGTGGTGTCGACCGCGTAGTTCGAGCGCTGCGGACCCTGACCGAACAGCGTGAACAGCTGGGCGCCGTTCGTCTCGCCGTCGTCGGTGAAGTGGTACAGGCCGGCGACCCACTTGAGGTCACCCATGGTGCCGTTCCACTGCAGTTCGTGCGAGCGCTGCTGGTAGTCGGTGTTGCGGTTGTAGTACGCGCTCATGCCCCAGGTCTGGGGGAAGGGCGCCGGGAACCCCGTGGCCACCGAGTCCAGCGGCATACCGTCGATGTCCTGACTGTCGCCGAAGTACAGCTTGCGGTCGGCGAAGATGTACTTGAGGGACTGGTTCTCGGACAGCGCGTAATCGACCGTCAGCGAGTGGGCGGTGGTCTTCGAACGCTCCCAGATCGGGCCGCCGTTGGTGCTGACCGTATCCGGGCGCGAGGTACGCACGTAGGGCAGCGCGCCGCGCTGGATGGCGCCACCGATGCCGGCACCGAACACCGAGGGGAACGTGCCACCCCAACCACTCACCGCGAACAGCGTGGAGGGCGTCGGGGTGTTGTCCTGCTTCGAATAGTCGAAGGAGTAGCCGACCTGCAGGTCGTCGGAGAAGTCGAGGTTCACGGCAACGCGCGCGGCGTCGCTGTCCACGGCGCCCATGGCGGGACCCGAGAGGTTCTTCGCCCAGCCATCCTGCTTTTCCTTGCGGAGGCCGATGGTAGCGCTGGCGATACCCATCTTCGGCAGGTCGACGGTCAGGCGGCCGACCGCGCGGCCGTATTCGCCGACCTCGGCCGACACCTTGCCACCGAACTCGCCGGACGGGGCACGGGTGATGAAGTTGATTGCACCACCCTCGGTGTTGCGACCGAACAGGGTGCCCTGCGGACCACGCAGCACTTCGACGCGCTCGATGTCGACCACGTCGAACACCGAGCCCTGGCTCTTGCCGAGGTAGATGCCGTTCAGGTACAGGCCGACGGAAGCGTCAACCCAGATCGCCGGCTGGCCGGTGACCGAACCGCGGATACCGACGGTGGAAATGAGCTTGGCGCCCGGATTGCTGCGGAACATCACGTTCGGCGCGATGGCGTTGAGGCCGCGGAGGCTCTCGATGCCGCGGGCTTCGAGCTGCTCGGCACCGATGGCGGTGACCGACAGCGGCACGTCCTGCAGGTTCTCGGAACGCTTCTGGGCGGTGATCGTCACTTCCTCGAGCACATCACCCTTGTCCGCACCCTGGGCAACAGCCTGGGACGCAGCGGCGGCAAGCACGAGCGCGACAGCATAGGCGCACGGATTCGTCGACTTCATCAGAGTTCCCCCTCGTGAACAGATGCGTAATCTTCGCAGCAGGCGGCTCCGGTTCCGGTACCGCTTTGGGCCGAGAATACCCGGATTTCCCGGAAATGCACCAGCCGCGCGCGGTTTTTTTCTACGCAAGTTGATGTTTCGTACGTCTTTTCGTACGCTAAATGCGTAATTTGTGGGGGGAAAACATCAGATGGTGCACTCCGCGAGCGAAGCAAGGGCAAACCTGTATCGCCTCATCGACCAGGTCGTGGCCTCCCACGAGCCGGTGCGCATCACCGGCAAGCGGGGAACCGTGGTCGTGGTAGCCGAAGACGATTGGCGCGCGCTCCAGGCCACGCTGCATCTGCTCTCGGTGCCCGGCATGCGCGACTCCATCCGGCGCGGCATGGCCGCCCCGCTGGCCGAGAGCAGCGAGCGCCTGCCGTGGTAACCGACGGGAACGACCGATGAACTGGTGGGTGGTGTTCGCCGCAGATGCCGTGCGGGATGTTCCCGCGGTGTTGGCAGCGGGCTACAAGGCACGGGTCACGGAATTGCTGGCCCTGCTCGGCCGCGACCCGTTCGAGACCGCTCCGCCCTACGTGGCCCTGCGTGGCGACCTCAAAGGCGCCTACTCGCGCCGGCTGGACCTGCAGCAGCGCCTGGTCTACGAGGTGCTGCGGGAAGAACGGGTGGTGCGCGTGCTGCGCCTGTGGACCGGCGGCGACTGAGATCCGCCGGCGTCGGGCGCTCGCGGGCACTGCGGCCGGCGGGCCGGACACCTGCGTAGAATCGGCGCATGAGCGCGAAAACTCCTCTGGAAGTCCTGGTCATCGGTGCAGGGTTTGCCGGCATCGGCCTCGGTATCCGCCTGCGGGCCGCTGGCTGCGATGATTTCCTGATCCTGGAGCGGGGTGACGATGTCGGCGGTGTCTGGCGCGACAACGTCTACCCCGGGGCCGCCTGTGACGTCCCCTCCGTTCTCTATTCTTTCTCGTTCGAGCCGAATCCCGAGTGGACCTGCGTCTATCCCGCGCAGCCCGAGATCCTCGACTACCTCCGTCGCTGCGCGCGCAAGCATGGCCTGATGGAACGCCTGCGGACGGGAACCGAAGTCGTCGGCGCGACCTGGCGAGAACTCGCCGGGCTATGGGAAGTCCGGCTCGCGTCGGGCGAGGTGCTGCAGGCCCGACTGCTGGTTTCGGCCGTGGGCCAGTTGAGCCGGCCGGTCAGTCCGCGGCTCGAGGGCGCCGAGACTTTCCGGGGAGCGGCGTTCCACTCGGCCGCCTGGCCTGACGGGCTGTCCCTGCGCGGCAAGCGGGTCGCGGTGATCGGGAGCGGCGCGTCGGCGGTACAGTTCGTGCCGGCCATCGCCGACGAAGTGGAACGGCTCACGGTTTTCCAGCGCTCTGCCAACTACCTGCTGCCGCGGCGCCAGCGACCGTATCGTGCCTGGGAGAAGTGGCTCCACTCGCGCTTCCCGCTGGCTGCCAGGCTGCAGCGGCTCAAGACCTATCTCGGCCATGAGGTGCTGGCTTTCGGTTTCGGGCGACTGAATCGCTTCGTGGCACCGCTGATGCGACTGCCCTTCCGTCGACTGCTGGCAAGCCAGGTCCCGCTGGCATCGCTGCGGGCTGCCCTGACGCCGGATTACCCGCCAGGCTGCAAGCGCGTCCTGATCTCCAGCGACTACCTGCGCACGCTCTCGCGGGACCACGTCGCCCTCGTCACCACTCCCATCCGCCGGATCCGGCCCGAAGGTGTCGAAGCGGCGGATGGCTCGGTCCATCTGGCAGACGTACTGATTTACGGCACCGGATTCGCGGCTACCGATTTTCTTGGCGGACTCGACCTCCGCGGGGTGGGCGGCCAGCGACTCCATGACGTCTGGCGCGGCGGCATCGCCGCCTATCTCGGTCTCGCCGTCCCGGGTTTTCCCAATTTCCTGATGCTGTACGGACCGAACACGAACCTCGGCCACAACTCCATCGTGCACATGCTGGAAAGCCAGTTCACGCACGTGCTGCGCTACCGCGAGCGGCTGCGGCAATCGGGCGCGCTGGCGCTCGACATCCGCGAGCAGGCCTTCACGGCAGAGCGTGCCCGCGTGCAAGCCGGTTTGCGGGGGAAAGTCTGGAACCACTGCAGGAGCTGGTACAACGATGCCGCCGGGCATATTCCCACCAACTGGCCCGACACCACGCTGGGTTATCGGCGCCGCGTGGCCTGGGGCAGTCTCGAGGTCTACCGGCCGCTCTTTCCCGTACCGGGTCTCCCTCCGGCAGCGCTGCCGACCGAGACGCTGCCGGACACTGCCCCGGCTTTGCTGGATGCCGTGCTGAGTGCAGTGGCCTACGACCCCCCGGCGGGATGGCGTGAACATGCCGTCGCGGCTGCGCAGCGGCTCGCCCTGCGACACGTGTTCCGTCGCTACATGGGACCACCCCATACGGCGATGCAACAACGCGCCTTCATGGAAAAGCTCACCGGAAAACCACGGCCAGCCCGAGGCGTGGCAGCCGCGGCGGTCAAGCTCGGCGGTGTCGACAGCGAGCATCTCGAGCCGCTGGAGATGGCGCGGTCGGCGGATGGCAGGCCTGCCGGTGCCTTGCTGTA